>DATCBR010000406.1:0-8587 GCA_036511765.1 Acidobacteriaceae bacterium
CCGGGCCGAC
Organism: Acidobacteriaceae bacterium; assembly: GCA_036511765.1. Lineage (GTDB taxonomy): Bacteria > Acidobacteriota > Terriglobia > Terriglobales > Acidobacteriaceae > Edaphobacter. The sequence goes on from DATCBR010000406.1 coordinate 11, forward strand.
CAGACTCTTCAACTCCGCCCATCCCTTGCCACCCACATTCGCCGCGCCCGGCAGCTTGGCATATTGCCCGATACTGCCCCGTGTCAGCGCGCCGATCGTGAGCCGCGTGCGCAGCGCCTCCTCAAAGCCGATCTCCACTTTGTAGTGGTCCAGCACGCGCTCTTCGCCGGTAAAGCCCAGGGCGGCGAGCACCTCTGCAACCGCCTGCGCGCGGTTCTCCGGCAGCACGCCGATCGAATCGCCCGGCGTATACGCCATGCTCTCGTCGAGTGAGAAAACCAGATGGCGAGTCTCCTTGTCGGAGTCCGGGCCATTCAGCAACCTGTTTTCGATCACCGTGGAGAGGTATGGATGATTGCGCGTGTAAGCGGGGGCCGCACCGCCCCCCGCAGGACTTCCTTCGGTCTCTGCCGCCGCCGGCATCTCGCTCATGTCTTCGATTTTACCCGGTTCCGAATCGCTCCCTTGCATGCGCGCCATTCCGCCCAGACCTCTTCGCCGCCCGCCCCGCCGCGGACTAAAATCAAGGCAGTGCCCGCAGCCTCCACTTCGCTCGCCGATATCCGCGCCCGGATCGCCGCCGATCCCGCGACCGTCCGCATCTCGACCGATGATGCGCTGACGCTATGGCGCGAAGCCTCCGATGCGGAATTGCGTGAACTCGCCTCGCTGGTGCGCGCGCGCTTTCATCCGCCTGCGACATGCACCTACATGGTCATGCGCATCATCAACTACACCAATGTCTGCGTCGCGCAGTGCGACTACTGCGCCTTCTACAAGCTCCCCGGACAGGATGGCGGCTACGTCCTTACTCAGGACGAGGTCTTTGCCAAACTCGACGAACTGCTGGTCCTCGGCGGCGACCTGGCCGCCTTCAATGGCGGGTTCAATCCGCACCTGCCGCTCGATTACTACTGCGATCTCTTCCGCGCCATCCTCGCACGCTATGGCGACCGGCTCGAATTCTATGCCCTGACGATCGCTGAGTTCCTCTATCTCGCAGACCACGCCAAGCTCTCCTACGCCAAGGCTGCCCAGCGCTTCAAGGAAGCGGGCGTGCGTTGGATCACCGGAGGCGGCAGCGAGATACTCACCGAAGGCTTCCGCCGCCGTCACAGCAAGTTCAAGTACACCGTCGCAGAATACTTCGCGGCGCAGCGCGCCATCGTCGACGCGGGCCTGCGCACCACCGCGACCATGGTCATCGGCTTCGACGAGACGATCGAAGAGCGTATCGAGCATCTCGATCGCACGCGGCGCTTCCAGGATGAGCTGCTAGCGCTCCCGCACTCTCAGGGCGGGCTGGCATCGCTTCTCTGCTGGACCTACAAGCCGTACTTCACCCAGCTCGGCGGCATCGAGATTACCAGCGGCGAATATCTGCGCCACCTTGCGCTCAGCCGCATCTACCTCGACAACATCCCGCGCATTCGCACCTCAGTGCTTACCCAGAATGAACGCGCTCTCGAAGGCCTGCTCTACGGAGCCGACGACTTCGACCTGCCGATTGAAGATGAGGTGACGCAGAAGGCCGGCGCCACCATCAGTCTGAACTTTGACAAACTGCTGGACACCGCGCGCACCCTCGGCTTTGAACCTGCGTACCGGCGCGTCGCCCGCTCTCAATAACCATGTGGGTAGGCAGACCTCAACCGTCTCAAAGATGACCGGATACAAGCGCTAGAAGTTAAAGGCCAGCCCTGCGCGGATTGTCCGCGGGGCCTGCGCCAGGTAGAGCGTGCGGCCATCGGCAGAAAGGAAGGGGTGGTAGCCCTCGGCCAGCAGGTTGGTGATGTCTACGGTCGCCTCCAGCCCCTGCGGCAGCACGCCGCCGAGACTGATGGCCTGGCGGAGGAAGAAGCCGAGATAGGCCTGGTCGGCCGTCGCGCCATAGGCGTTCACGGCAGTCACAACGCCATGCGGCTGCCAGCGGTAGGAAGCGCGGGCCCTGGTCCGCGTACCCGAGATGCTGCCCTCCAGTACGGCCGTCGCCGTCGAGGCGGAGACAGAATGCAGGGTCGCGGCGGTAGAGGCCAGATTGGAGCCGTCCTGGCCCGAACCGCCCAGGCCTGCACCACTCGCGTATTCCAGCGATCCCCACAGGTTCGGCCCCATCGGCTCCGCAATCGCAAGATCAACGCCGTTGGCTGAGTAGCTGGGGCCCAGCATCCGGAAGTCGCCGGTGGCTGTGTCCACGATTGCCGCTGCCTCTCCAAGCTGCTGCGGACTCGCAGCGCCGGTGCCGGAGATCGCAGGGGTCGTCATCGCATCGTGATAGAACGCGACCCGCACCGAACCCGGACCCGCCTGGCGCGTGACGGCGATCTCCTGATGCGTTCCGCTCTCTGTGGTCAGGCGTCCATTGCTGAAGACTGCGACAGGAGCAGGTCCGCCCACCGCATCCCCCGCGGAGAAGCCTCCCATGTCCTGGGCCTGCAGAGCGTCCCGCATATCGCGCGAGGTGGCCAGACGGTAGCGGATCGCCCATACCTGACCCGGATGGAGGGTGACACGCAGAAACGGCTTCGTGGAAAGCGCGTACCCGCAGGCATGGATGGCGTAGACCGTGCTGCCGGCCTCAATCTCTGCCAGATCGCCGATCTGCATCGTCTCCGCGCTCGCCATGCGCAGCCACTGCACGCCGTCGCCATTCGCAGTCTGCATCTCGGGATGGGAGGCGTACGTCATGACCTCTACAGACGCGTTCCCGAAGCGACCTTTGTTCCGGTAACCGGCGGAGACTTCGCCCGAAGCCGGCGCGAGGCCTGACCCATGCGTGGCAAGGTCCGCCTGCAGCACGATGTCCGAGCCGCTGGCCGCGATACGGTCCAGCGCGATGACATCATGGACGCCGCCGCGGCCAAAACCGGCATCACCGCCATACATCGCGGCAGTCACGCGGGTTGCGTGGGAGGGACGGGAGGGGTGCTCGCTATTCTGCGCGTCGGCGGCGGTCGCGGCATCATCGCCTAAGACACGCAGGATTGGCCGGTCGGGCGCGGAACGCAGCGTCCAGTTCCAGTCATCGCCCGGCTCACCGGGCAGGCGACGTTCCGCCGGAAGCCAGATGGCAGGGTCGGCGAGCATGTTCATGGTGAGGTTGACGGTCGCGCGCATGCCTGTGGCAAGGCGCAGGTTCCAGCGCGTCGCAGGCAGGAAGGTGATTGCGGTGGCACGCACACGGTAGTCGCCCGGAGCAAGGTTCGCGATGCGGTAGTGCCCGTAAATATCGGTGAAAACCGTCGCAACGGCGGAGGCATCGCTGCCCAGCACCTGCACCATGGCGCCCACCTGCGCAGCGCCCTGAGCGTCCCGGACAATCCCCGCGACCGAGGCCGTCGACGCAGCACGCCCCGGCGCGCAGACCAGCGCCAGCGCCGTCAGCCCAAGTCCGAAGCTTGTCCATCTGCGTTGCACAGTTCTACACCACTCCTGTGCGTCTCTTGGCTTCCCTGAAGAACGGCGCACCTGGAAATCCGGCCCGTCCAGAAATGCTGATTCAGGAGTGCTGCGTTTGCGCGCGATCCTTAATATCCGTCGCCCGCTTGTGGTCCGCAGTCTCCGCAAAATCCATATCGCCCGGCGCTCTAAAAAGGCGCCTCGGCCCTTGCATTTATTCTACTGTAAACTTCGCCGTTTCCTCGGTGTGTTGCTTGCTGACGGCGTCCTCCACCTTGATGCTTACCTGGTATTGTCCCGGTTGCAGACTGGCCAGCGACATCGTCTTTTCGAGCGTCAGTTGCTCCGCATTGGGGTTCATCTGGGTGGACGATTCTTTCTTGTCCAGAATGGTCTTGGTGCCCGCCGCATCGGCGATCACATATTCGACTGTCGCATTGTTCTGTTTGGTCTTGTCGTCGATGCCAAGGTTGTAGATCTGCATCCAGAAGTTCAGGTTCTGGCCGCGGCTGAATTTGGGCGGAGCCACTGTGCCGCCGGTGGCAACTCGCGGCCGTACGTGGGTGTCCCCGATGACGAAATTCCCCGCGCCGATCTCCTTGGAGGGAACGCGGTACATCTCATCGGCGAGGATCAGAGAAGAGTGGGCCAGCGTGTCGTCGTCGTATTGAGGCACGTTGACGCTGCGCGTCCAGCGCCCGATGTGGTCGGGGTTGTTAACGTCCTTCATCACGATGTCAATCTTGTAGCTCCCCGGCGGCAGCCACAGCGACTTCCAGTAAACGCGGGAACCCTTCTGGGCGCTGGCCAGCAGTTCGGCGGGTGTGTCAATGCTAACCGGATCGCCGAAGGTCTGCACGATGTGGTGTGTAATGTTCGACACCCATCCCTGGATCTCCAGCTTGGCCGTGGAGACGCCGTCCTTGGTGTCGAACGTCAGGTCGGAGTTCCGCACCTGGATCGTAACGGGCACATTCACCACCGCGTTGGTGATCTTGGCGTAGTCGGTACGGACGTCAAACAGCAGCGGCGGGCCGCGCAGGATCTTCGACGTGACCATGAAGTCCTGCAGGTCCTGGAACTTGATGGGCGGCGGGGCCATGATCTTCGCCATCTGGTCTAGCCGGTCGAACTCCTTGCTCTGATTGGTCGACGTGAACGGACCGGTGCCAAGCTGCTCAATGGCATTGCCCTGGAAGCGGTCTGCCTTCTTGGCTTGGCCATTGGCCTCCCAGTCCGTCAGGCCGGCATTGGGCACCATCTTCAGCGCATCCTTCTCGGAGCGGTCGATGGTGTAGTGGTAGTCGCCGCACTGGCAGGAATCGACAAACTCCAGGTTCACGTTCTCGCCGATGCCTTCGAGATAGCGGTAGTGCCATATCTCAAACGGAAAGGTCGCCGTCGAGCCGCCGCCCTCATCGTTGGGTCGCTGATACTGGCCGCCCGAGGGATGGGTCTCCTTGTCGTCTGGCGGCCCCCACGCGATGTAGATGTGGCCGCGGTCGCTCATGTAGCCGGGCTTGCCGGCGGCGAAGTGGTCATTCGCATACGCGATGCGCGAATAGATCTCGTTCTTGTACTCATTGTCTGGCGAATCAGGACTGGGATTGCGCCGCCGCCAGAAGTTCTCGATGAACGCCTCGCGCTCCTCATCGTTGGTCAGGTTCTTGAAGGCCTGGCGCTCGGTGTCGGAGATGATCCAGACCACGTCCTGGTCGAGCCACTTGGCGTAGTCGCCCTTCAGCTCTTTCCTCAGGTCCCTCTGCTGCTGGATTCGCTCGTTGTCGCTCAGGCGGCGCTTGCGAGGATCCGGCTTCGCCTCCGCGGGAGGCGACTGCGAAACGCCATTGGCGTTGGAAGCTGCGGGAGGAGCCGCATCTTGTCCACGCGCACTGCCCCAACCAGCGGAAGCGGCCGCCAGCACTGCGGCCAGAACCAGCCGACCTGGTGTTCTCATACCTGTGTTACTCCTGCCGCGGGTCCTCTGCGATTCCGGCCCCGCAATGCGTCACGCCCATCCAGCCGCGACCGCATGCGGTACGCCTGAGAGCCCACCTCTATTTTATTGCCCCAGTCCAACTGTTACAAGCGGAACAATCCGTTGCGGCCCTGTTATCATCGTGCTGAAACTTGCGTATATCCGGATAGACGCCGCAGGTGCTCCGCGGTTATCGAAAATCGGCTGCGGAACCGAAGCCTTCTTTCCTTCGTATCCTTATCGAAGCGAGAAACCCAGGGCAGCACCCTTGCCGCCGGAGCCCGGGACTGCGGCCCGGCAACCAGGACGAAGAAAGCCTGCATGAGCAATAAAAAGAAGATCATCATCGCCTCCTCCATCGTCGTACCCGTGCTCCTGATCGCCGGGGTGGCGACTTACTATTACATCCAAAAGGGCATTCAGAAGGTAACTACCGGCCGCGCCGGCCGGCAAAACCTGGTCGCGGTGGTCAGCGGTACAGGGCAGATCAAGCCCAAGACATACGTCAACATCGGCGCCACTTCTTTCGGACGCATCGTCCGCCTGTACGTAAAAGAAGGTGACCGGGTAAAGAAGGGTGACACGCTGGCCCGTGTGGAGAGCGTTCAGCCGGAGGCTACCGTTGCTGCCCAGGCCGCATCGATCGATTCATCCAGGACTGACATCGCCTCCTATACCGCGGCGGAGAATACCGCTGCGGCCAATATCGCGCAGGCCAAGGCAGACCTGGAGCAGAAGAAGCTGGACTTCACCCGGGCGCAGCAACTCTATGACGACAAGCTGATCGCCAAGCAGGACTACGACGCCAAAAAAGCCGCCTACGACGTCTCCGCCGCGACGGTAGCCCAGCGTGAGGCTGCGCTCGCCCAGGCCAAGGCGCAGACCGCCGGCCAGCGCGCACACCTCGCGCAGGCGCAAGCCAGCCAGCGCGCGAACTTTGACGCGCTGGACAAGACCATCAGTCGCGCTCCGTTCGACGGCCTTGTGACCAACGTCCCTGTGCGCGAGGGCGAGACCGTAGTCGTCGGCATCCAGAACGCCGAGGGCTCCACGCTGATGACGCTCGCCGATATGTCCGTCATCACCGCGGAGGTGAAGGTCGACGAGACCGACATCGTCAACATCCGCATGGGGCAGCCCGCCGATGTAACGGTCGATGCCCTGCCCGGCCGGGTCTTCCGCGGACACGTCACCGAAGTAGGCGATCAGGCGCTGCTGCGCACCACAGGGATCGCCACCTCGCAGTCCACCACAGGCACGGAAGAGGCCAAGGACTTCAAAGTCGTGGTGACGCTGGACCAGGCGCCCGAAAACCATCTCGATGAGCTGCGTCCGGGGCTTTCCACCACGGCAAAGATCATCGTGGCGCAGAGGCCGGATGTGCTGACGGTTCCCATCCAGGCGCTGGTACAGCGCGATCCGGCGCTCGAAAAGCAGCTCGCCGCCAATAACGGCCAGTCGCCTAAGACGCCGAACGACGCCCCTCCGCCGGATACAACCTCCGCGCAGCCCCAGTTCACGCAAGGCGTCTACATTGTCAAGAATGACAGCGGAACGCTGCGGGCCCAGTTTGTGCCGGTAACGACTGGCGTCACCGGAGCAACCGACATCGAAGTGCTCTCCGGACTGTCCGAGGGCCAGGAGATCGTCACTGGCCGCTACCAGATCCTGCGTGCGCTGAAGAGCGGGCAACATATCAAACGCGACAACGGGACGACCGACGACACCGCCGACACCACTTCGTCATCGTAAACTGTGAACCGCAACACTACGCTGAACCATCTCAGTTGAGAGCCGCTCGCACCTCGCACCTCGTACCTCGCACCTAGTCCCTAGTCCCTAGACCCTCTCCCATGTCCGCATCTCCCCAACTCGACGCAGCAACCGACCCCAATCCCAACGACGGCCCCCGGCCCGGCGAGATCATCGTCACCAGCGGCCTCTGGAAGACCTACGAGATGGGCGACCAGCAGGTCAACGCGCTCTGCGGCATCAACCTGCGCGTGCGCAGCAATGAATACGTCGCCATCATGGGTCCGTCCGGCTCCGGCAAATCGACGCTGATGAACCTGATCGGCTGCCTCGATACGCCCTCGCGCGGCCGCTACTGGCTCAACGGCCACGACGTCTCCTCGCTGGACGACGACGAACTCGCCCGCATTCGCAACAAGGAGATCGGCTTCGTCTTCCAGACCTTCAACCTGCTCGCCCGCGCCACCGCGCTGCACAACGTCGAGCTGCCGCTCATCTACAACGGCACCCCGGCAGAGGAGCGGCTCGCCCGCGCCAAAGAAGTGCTCGAATCCGTGCAGCTCGGCGCGCGCATGATGCACAAGCCCAACGAACTCTCCGGCGGACAGCGCCAGCGCGTCGCCATCGCCCGCGCCCTCGTCAACAACCCCTCCATCATTCTGGCGGACGAGCCCACCGGCAACCTCGACTCAAAGACCGGCGACGAGATCATGGCCCTCTTCGACGAACTGCACGCCAAGGGCAACACCATCGTCCTCGTCACCCACGAGCCCGACATCGCCGAATTCGCACACCGCGTCGTCACCATCCGCGACGGCGCCATCTTCTCCGACCACCCCTCCTCGCGCCACGGCGGCACCCACAGCTCCAAACAGTCCTCCCACTCCGCCGACTAGCCGCCCGCCTCCCCCCCAGCCTGGGCCATCGCCGGGTGGCCCATCCTTTCGCAGCCTCATCGCGAAAGGGTGGGTTGCCTTTTATCCCACCCCAAAACTCGCCGTCATCCCGAGCGAAGCGAGTCGCGTCAGCGAATCGCGCAGTCGAGGGACCCCGACGCTGCCCTCCACGCCACTTTCGCTCGCACCGTTCTCCCCACAAACTCACAAACTTGTCATTTCTGATCCCGCGAAGCGGGAGAAGAATCCCCCCACTGGTTCTGCCGCGGATTCCCGGGTGGCCCATTCATCGCGCGTACTCTGCGCGATGAGTGGGGTAGAACAATCCCGCACCGCTTGTCATCCTGAGCGAAGGCGCGAAGCGCCGCAGTCGAAGGACCCCGACGCTGCCCTTCACGCCACTTTCGCGCGAACCGTTCTCCCCACAAACTCACAAACTTGTCATTCTTCTATGAAGAGTGGCGCAGTTGTCCACAGGCATTTTCGAAGCGATTGCGTACAGACTTCTATTCGTGCTCAGAGGCACACAAGGGGGATTCGAATCCCGGCCGC
>DATCBR010000407.1:0-8590 GCA_036511765.1 Acidobacteriaceae bacterium
CAGACCCCGGTTGATCGGCTTCCAGGTCGCGCCGCCGTCGTCGGTGCGGAAGGCCCCGGCGGCAGAGATGGCGATGAACATGCGCTGGGAGTTGGTGGGGTCGAGCAGGATGCTGTGCAGGCACATGCCGCCCGCGCCGGGCGCCCATGCGGAGCCGGTGGTATGGGTGCGCAGGCCGGAGAGCTCGGCCCAGTTGGCACCGCCGTCGTGCGATTCAAACAGCGCAGCGTCTTCGATGCCCGCGTATACGTGGTCGGGATTGGTGAGCGAAGGCTCGAAGTGCCATACGCGCTTGAACTCCCACGGATGCGGGGTGCCGTCGTACCACTGGTGCGTGCCGGGCACGCCGTCGTAGGCGAATTTATTGCCGACGGGATTCCAGGTTGTGCCGCCGTCATCCGACCGCTGGACAACCTGCCCATGCCAGCCGGTGGACTGCGACGCGTAGATGCGGCTGGGGTTGGCGGGCGAGCCCTTGAGGTGGTAGACCTCCCAGCCGGCGAAGTGCGGGCCGTTGACGGTCCAGTTTTTGCGCGCGCCGTCGGCGGTGAGGATGAAGGCGCCTTTGCGCGTGCCGACGAGAAGACGAACCTTTGCCATAAACTCTCCATGCATTGAAGTGGCGATGGGGGAACGGTAACAAGCAACGATGTGGGAGCGCAAGGAAGCGGGTTCCCCGCGCGGCGATTTGCCAGCGCAAGCTAAGGCTCCTATGCTTGCGGGCATGGACAAGATGGATCGCAGACGCTTCGTAGTCGCCGGGGCAGCAGCGGCGGCAAGCCTGAAGAGCTTCGCCCAGAACGCGGCCGGAGCGTCCGGCGCCGCAAACGCGCGCATGGCCAGGCTCACGCTGAAGCCTCAGGTGATTGACGCGCCTATCGTGATTCCGGCTAACTTTGTCGGCCTGTCGTATGAGACACAGCAGCTCTCCGACCCAACATTCTTCTCGCCGCAGAATCGTGGCTTGAGTGCGATGCTGCGCGAGATCGCGCCGCATGGTGTGCTGCGCCTGGGTGGCAACACATCCGACTATGCCTTCTGGAAGCCGACGCCGGAGGCAGTGCCGCCGCCGCGCAAGCCGCGGCCATACAAGGTCGGCGATCCGCCACCGGACCTCAGCTATAACGTCACCCCGGAGGCGGTGCGCAACTTACGCGGCTTTCTCGATACGACCGGATGGACGTGTCTGTATGGCATCAACCTCGGCACCAATACGCCGGAGATTGCAGCGGACGAAGCCGCGTTTGTGGCGAAGACACTGGGCGCGCGGCTGGAATACTTCCAGATCGGGAACGAGGCGGACCGCTTCGGCTCGACGATCCGCGATCCGAAGACATGGAATGCAGACACATACTTCGCCGAGTGGCTGGAGTTCGCCAACGCGATCCGCAAGCGCGTTCCGAACGCCGCCTTCGGGATGCCCGACACCGCGGGCAATCCGGAGTGGTACGCAACCGTGGTAACGCGACTGCTTGCCCTGAGCGATGCACCAAAGATCGCGGCGCTGACGCACCACTACTACTTCACCGGGCCGCCGTCCAATCCCAAAGCCACCATCGATAACCTGTTGCGCCCGGATGCGCATGTCGACAAGCTCTACACGGACATCCACGCGGCCACAGAACGTCTGAACGCGCAAAAAGGAAGAGGTGGCCACTCCACCGTCTATCGCATGACCGAAGGAAATACGTGTTATCGCGGCGGCAAGCCGGGGCTGAGCGATGTCTTTGCCGCGGCGCTGTGGTCGGCGGATTATTTTCTCAAGCTCGCGTCGCTGGGATATGCGGGCGTGAACCTGCACGGCGGCACGGCGAAGTTCGTGGCCATGTCCCTGGGCGGCAAGCTGCCAGGCGAGGAGTTGATGGCCGATCCCAATGCGCCGCATCCCAAGCCGTTCTATACGCCGGTCGCAGAGATCGGCGGCAAGTACATGCTGGAGCCGGTGGCGTACGGGATGATGTTCGCGCAGCGCTTCGCCGGCGCGACGGTCGTTCCGGTGGACTTCGACGCCGGCGGAGTGAATGCAACTGCGTATGCAGCCAAGCGTGCTGATGGACGCGAACTGATTGCAGTGATCAACAAAGATGCGACGCAGGCCCTGGAGCTCGATTTGCGGGGCTGGCGACTCGCCGAACGGCTCACGGGCCGGTCGCTCGAAGCCAACGAGACGCACCTGGAGTCGGTAATAAAATCTGGATCCGCAACAAAAAGCAGTCCGCTGCATGTGCCAGCGGCAAGCGGAGCGATCTTCGAGCGGGTGGTATCGAAGAGCTGAAGCCTTACAGCGACTTGCGCAAGTGGATGCAGCGATCTACAACTTCAAAGCCGAGCGCGCGATGCGCCAGCTCTGACGGTTCGTTGTCGATGAGCGCGTCGGAGGCCATCTCGCGGCAACCATGCGTGCGCGCCCACTCTTCGGCGGCGTGCATCAGCGCACCGCCCTCACCTGCCCGCGATGGTCCGGTGCAACAAACCAGCCTTCCACGTAGCCGACTGGCTGGGCGGGGTCGCAGCCGTCGGCATGAGAGCGCAGGCCGACCTCAAGAAATCCAACGAGAGATTGGTTGGGTGACGTGTCCCCCTTAAGCCGCTGCGAAGCAGCGCCCCATTTGCTCCAAAATGTTTCATGGAAGGCATGAATGCTTCTATCGATCACTGCCCGATGAATGATCCAAGATGAGACCGTTCGCCAAGTAGATATGGCCAGCGAAGTCCGGAACCGGAATCTTCTGTAGCTCTTGCTCCGTTGCGGCCCGACCCTGGCCACGCACGTGGTAATCACCGACTTCGCGAAGCGCCCCAGAGAAATCGTTCCATTGCTCGCAATGATCAACGTTTCTCGCACCATCCACTCTACATCGGATATAGACCCCGCCATCTGCACCCCCTACCCATCTAGCGTCAAGGGGAACATTGATCGGCCTGTGTCTTGGCTCACGTCCCGTCGCCGGGCCCAGAACAACATATCCAAGACCAGCCAAAAGAACAGTCCCCAAAAGGACAGCGAAGACCATCTTCTGAAATCGAGAAAATCGGCCGTGATCGGAAGGTTCAATAGATGATTCTGGACGTGACATGTTCTTTCGGCTCATATTGCCATCCCGGTGCGTTTGGGCGTATGCGCGACCAGAATCGCGGCGGGAAGGATGGTGACCGGACCGTCGGCGAACCATGCGTCCATCTCGCGGCGATGCTCTTGGAGTGACGACTGAGGCCACAAGGCGGCGCGCATCGCGGCAAGCTCCGCAACGTCAGCCGGCTCTGCATGGCGGATCGAGTGCATGAAAAGATTGTAGGCGGCAACTGGATGCGGCGCAGCTTCGCGCCTGTACTCGCGTCCGCAGGAACTGGCGCTTACGCGCTGCGCAGAGCAGTCGAATCGCGCAGCCCGAGGCTCTGGTAGATCTGCCGCGTGGCGTCGGATTTATTGAGTGTGTAGAAGTGGATGCCGCGTACCTGATTGTCCAGCAGATCGCGGCACTGTTCCGTCGCCCAGTGGATGCCGACGCGCTTGACTGCCTCCGGGTCGGTGGCGGCGCGGTCGACTGCGCGCAGCAATTTCGCCGGGATGCGCACACCGAGCGCCATCGAGGCCATGCGCTTCATGCCGCTGATCGTGGCAATGGGCATGATGCCCGCTAGGATCGGCACGCGGATACCCGCCAGTTCACAACGCTCGCGGAAGTCGTAGAAGTCGCGGTTGTCAAAGAAGAGCTGGGTGCAGATGTAGTCGGCGCCCGCATCCACCTTGGCCTTCAGGTGGTCTATCTCGTCCAGGCGGTTGGGCGTGGCGGGATGGCCCTCGGGAAATCCGGCGACGCCGATACCGAAGCCTCGCGGATCAGGATGAATGCCGCGCGCGTTGAAGCGGCGAGTGAAAGTGACCAGCTGCGCCGCATATTGAAAGGCGTCTGCGGTGCGATCATGGTCGGGGCGGTCCCGCGGCAGGTCGCCGCCGAGCGCGAGGATATTGCTGATGCCGGCGGCGGCATATTGCGCGAGAATGCCGTCAATCTCCTCCTCGCAATGGCAGACGCAGGTGAGATGAGGGATAGGGTCGAGCGTCGTGGTCTGCTTCAGGCGGACGACAAGATCGTGCGTGAGCTGGCGGGTCGAACCGCCAGCGCCATACGTCACCGAGACGAACGAGGGCTGCAGCGCCTCCAGCAATGCGATGTTGGCGTAGAGGGCTTCGGAGTCGGCGGCCGTCTTCGGCGGAAAGAACTCAAAGGAGGCGGTGGTCTTGTCGCGCGCGAAGATGTCGTGGATATGCATGATGGGTCTGAACGGATGTCTCCTTCAGGATAGCTGGTGGGAGGCGCAATTTCAGGGGGAGGGTATCGAGTTGGGAGATGGCGCGGTCGCAAATAGAATATGAAGATGCGGCCAACCCATTGCACAGACAACTTAGCGGCGGTGTGCGTTGGCTGAGCTGACCTTCGATGAGCTGCACTGGAAGCCGCACCACAATCCGTGGCTGGTCGCGCTGACGGTAACGCTGGCCACCTTCATGGAGGTGCTGGACACCTCCATCGCCAACGTCGCGCTACCGCACATGGCCGGCTCGCTGGGCGCCAGCGAAGAAGAAGCCACCTGGGTGCTGACCAGCTACCTGGTCTCGAGCGCGGTGATCCTGCCGATCTCCGGCTGGCTGGCGAACCGCATGGGGCGCAAGCGGTTCTATATGTCCTGCGTGGTGATGTTCACGGTGTGCAGCGTGCTCTGCGGCTTCTCGCGCACCTTGCCCATCCTGATCATCGCGCGTGTGCTGCAGGGGCTGGGCGGCGGCGGTCTCGCGCCCAGCGAGCAGGCGATTCTCGCTGACACCTTCCCTGTGGAGAAGCGTGGGCAGGCGTTTGCGCTGTACGGCATGGCGGTCGTCGTAGCGCCTGCGATTGGACCCACCTTCGGAGGCTGGATTACCGACAACTTCAACTGGCACTGGATCTTCTTCATCAACCTGCCGGTCGGGCTGCTGTCGCTCTATCTCTCCAATCGCATGGTGGAAGACCCGCCCTTTCTGAAGCAGCGGAAGGAAGATGCCAAGCACTCCAAGATCGACTTCATGGGGCTGGGGCTGGTGGCGCTGGGCGTGGCATTTCTGGAGATCACGCTGGACAAGGGCCAGGAGAAGGACTGGTTCGGCGATCCACTGATCCGCGTGACGGCAGTCGTTGCGGTGGTGCTGATTGTCGCCTTCGCGCTGTGGGAGTGGAACCATCCAGACCCGATCGTCGACCTGAAGCTGCTGAAGAACCGCAACTTCGGCACGGCGGTATTCCTGCAACTGGTGCTCGGCATGGTGCTGTTCGGGTCGACCGTTCTGATCCCGCAGTACCTGCAGGTATTGCGGGGATACACGGCAGAGCGCGCGGGAATGGTGCTGTCTCCCGCGTCCTTTGCCATGATGGCGATGATGTTCGTCGCGGGGAAGACTGTGGGCAAAATGGACCCGCGGCTGATGGTGTGCCTTGCGTACCTGGCCACGGCGGCCGGCATCTACAACCTGACGCGGCTCGACCTGACCACCAGCTTCGGACAGATCACCGAGTGGCGCGTGCTGCAGGTGTTCGCATTGCCGTTTGTGTTTATCCCCATCAGCACGCTCAACTACGTTGGCGTTCCGGCGACAAAGTCAAACCAGATCTCCAGCCTCTCAAACTTTGCGCGCAATATCGGCGGCAGCGCGGGCACGGCACTGCTGACGACTTTCATCGCGCGCATGTCGCAGACCCATCAGGTGCAGCTCGCGGCGAATGTTGTTCCGGGACAGGCCAACTACAACTGGTTCACCGGGAGGGTCGGCGAGTTGCTGACGCGCAACGGGATGAATGCGGCCCTGGCCCACCAGGCTGCGGTGGCGGAGGCATACACCGTCATGCTGCGGCAGGCGGCCATGCTGAGTTATAAAAACGCCTTCCTGATCATGGCGGTAACCGTGGTGTGCTTGTCGCCGCTGCCCTTCCTGATGCGGCTGCCGCCCAAGCGCGGCCCCAAGCCTCCGCCGGAAGAGCTGGTCGGGCACTGATACAGGCGCGACCCCGGGAATTGGCGTCTAAGAAGAAGGCACGCCCGGAGGGGTCACTCTTGCAGCAGGAAAGCAGGCAGGAACAATGCACCGTATGAAGGCATATTGCGCGGGCCTGTGCCTCGCTGCGGCTGTATTGCTTGTCCGTCCTGCGACGCGGGTAGACGCATCGGGCGCTCCATCTACGCCCCAATCGCCAGCTATGGTCGGCGCGGATGCGAAACAGATCGTCACCACGATGCTGACCAACGAGGACCTCGCACTGCGGCGGCCGAATCGTTACACCTACATCTCCGAGGAACGGTCCGATCGCACCGGCGGCCATCTGTGGCGGGAGAAGGTGGTGGAGACCGGCGCGGGCAAGGTGCGCATGCTACTGGAGGAGGACGGCCAGCCACTTTCGCCGGAGCGTGAGGCGGAGGAGCGCGGACGACTGGCGCAGATTGTCGCCGATCCCGCCGGGTTTGCGCGAAGTTCGCAGACGATGAAAGATGACGAGGCACACGCGCTGCAACTGCTGCAACTGCTGCCGAAGGCATTTCTGTTCAGCGACGTTCGTTCGGAGGGTGGCGACTTGCACATCGACTTCAGGCCAGACCCCGCATACGTGCCTCAGTCCATGGAACAGCGAGTGCTGCATGGGATGTCGGGGACGGTGCTGATCGATGCGAATACGCTGCGCGTACACCACATTGAGGGGCGCCTGCCGCAGGATGTGAGTATCGGATTCGGGCTGCTGGCCACCATCCGAGCCGGCAGCACCTTTGCTACGACGCGAGCAGCGGAAGAATCTCCCGACTGGAAGACCGCACAGCTCGACACCAATATCAACGGGCGCGCCATTTTCTTCAAGACCATCGCGCGCAAGGAACATTCCGAGCACGGAAAATTCACACGTGTGCCCAACGACATCACCGCGACCCAGGCAGTAACGGTTGCCGAACAGCCTTGATGGAAGTGCGGTGAGCAGGCGTTTGCCGCTGGCCTGAACAGGCATACTGAAGAGATGAGCCTCGCCTTTGAAGTGAGCGCCACAGCGGCAGGCGGCGGGCGCCGCGGTGTGCTTCGGCTGCCGCATGGCGACGTGCAGACGCCGGTCTTTATGCCCGTCGGCACGCAGGCCACGGTGAAGACGGTGCCGCAAGATGTGCTCGAGCGGATTGGCACGGATGAGACGGGCGCAGAGATTGGTGCGGAGATCATTCTCGCCAATACCTACCATCTTTATCTGCGGCCAGGGCACGAGCTGATGCGGCGGCTGGGCGGCGTGCACCGCTTTATGAGCTGGCAGCGCCCAATACTGACCGACTCCGGCGGCTTCCAGGTATTTTCGCTCTCCAGTCTGCGCAAGGTGACCGACGACGGTGTCGAGTTCCGCTCGCATTTAGATGGCTCGAAACATTTCTTCTCGCCGGAGCACTCGATCGACGTGCAGATCGCGCTGGGCGCGGACATCGCCATGGTCTTCGACGAATGCGTGGAGACGCCGGCAACGTGGCAGCGCACGCGCGACTCCATGGGGCTGACGCATGCATGGGCGGCACGGTCGAAGGAGTACTTCGATGCCCACAAGCATGAGGTGCCGTGGCACGCGGAGTTCGGCGGGAAGACACAGTCGCTGTTCGGAATCGTGCAGGGCGGCATGTATGCGGACCTGCGGCGTGAGAGCGCGGAGCGGCTGGTGGAGATGGACTTTCCCGGCTATGCCATCGGTGGACTTGCGGTAGGTGAACCACGAGAAGTGACGCGCGAGATGATCGCGCGCACGCTGGAGCTGCTGCCCAGGGACAAGCCGCGCTATGTGATGGGCGTCGGCTATCCGGATGAGATCGAAGAGTATGCACGCATGGGCGTCGACATGATGGACTGCGTATTGCCCACGCGCGCCGCGCGTCACGGGCTGCTGTTTCGCTCGGCGGAAGCGGGCGAGGAGTTGTCGGTGCCCGTACCTGACGCGCTGGCGAAGGACGTGAGTGAAGCATCTGCTGACGGTGCGGCGGAGACGGGCACCAAAAACTGGGTGCGCATGAACATCAAGCGCACAGAGTACGCCGAAGACCAGCGTCCCATCGATGAGCACTGCACCTGCATGGTCTGCGAGCGCTACACGCGGGCATATCTGCGGCATCTGTTCGTCGCGAAGGAGTCGCTGGGGCTGACGCTGAATTCCATCCACAACCTCAGCTTCTATCTGGACACCATGGCAAGGGTAAGAGCGGAGCTGGCGAAGGCCTAGCGGGCCAGCCGTGCGGTTGCATCACTCAACAGAGCGACCGTCTGCGCGATAGGCAGGCCCATCACGTTGAAGTAGCAGCCGTCAACGCGTGGAATCCAGCGCGCGGCATAGCCTTGGATGCCGTAGGCGCCGGCCTTGTCTAAGGGTTCGGATGTTGCGCAGTAAGCGTCGAGTTCGGCATCCGGAATCTCGGCAAAGGTGACATTGGTGGATTCGACGGCGCTGGATATGCCAGCGCGCGTGGCTACAGCGATCCCAGTCAACACTTGGTGCGTGCGGCCAGAGAGGCGGCGCAGCATGCGCTTGGCCTCAGTTCCGTCCGCCGG
>DATCBR010000408.1:0-25239 GCA_036511765.1 Acidobacteriaceae bacterium
ACAGCGCACTTGAGTGCGTGGAGTACCGCTGCCATTAATCTCCGGGTCTTGGTGTTAGGGTACCGTTGGCGAGGTCGCAGGCGCGCCACATGTACCAGGTGGCAACGGAACGCCAGGGCGCCCAGCGCGCGCCATGCTTGAGCATGTCGGCGGGCTTGGCGAGATCGGCGGGCGTTACTTTGTCGGATGGCTTGAGTTTGCCGAAGGTCAGCGCGAAGCCCTTGCGCACGCCGTAGTCGCTGACGGGAAGAACGTCCGGCCGGCCGAGGCGGAAGATGAGTAGCATCTCGACGGTCCACTTTCCAATGCCCCGGACTTGCGTCAGGTGCGTGATGATGTCGTCGTCGGACATGCGGCGAATGCGCGCCAGCGTGGGCACGGTGCCGTCGATGGTCTTGGCGGCGAGGTCGCGCAGGGCGAGGGTCTTGTTTTGCGAGAGGCCCGCGCCGCGAAGCTGCGGCGTGGGGCAGTCGAGGATCTTCTGTGGAGTGGGGTGCGCGCCGGTGCCGGAGACCTCGAGGGTCGGCGTGAGCGCGAAGGACTCCAGCAGACGGCGATGGATGGTGGCTGCGGCCTTGCCATGGAGCTGCTGATAGACGATGGCTTCGACGAGGGCCTCAAACGGCGACTGGCTGCCGGCAACCTTCAAAGTGAACGGTCCGGCGCGCTGAATGAGGCGGCCGAGTTTGGGATCGGCGGCGGCGAGATGCTTAAACGCGGCGGCGGAGTCATAGGCGGGTTTGCGTGTGCGGCTGGGGTGCATGGATTTGAAGGTACGAGGTGCAAGGTACGTGGTGCAAGGTACGAGGTGCAAGGATGAGCCGGAGAGAAACGCCCGTCCACTTTTACGATCTGCTCACACGCATGTTTCGATAATCGAATATTCCCAAAAAAAAACAGTTGTGCGATGCGGCACGGCTTTGAAAATCGCAATTTCGCGCTGCTATACTTTGAGTCTCAGAAAGAAACTGAAACGATGCAAAGCACGGACCAGCCAAGTTTTCGAGCGACGATTCCGGTTGTTATACTCGGTGCCGTTATCGGAACCCACCTGACAGGGATTTAGTTCGCAGCTGCTATTCGACCGGACGGGAGATCGGCGAACAGGCGGCACGCCATCACGGAAGCCGGCGCAGTCTCGCCAAGAAGACTCGTCCGGGCAACAGGAACGCACAGGAACAGGAACACCAATGGCGCAAGTATTTGACCGCAGTTCGAACGCGCTGGTCCGGGCGAGTCTGGTATTGACGGGCCTGATCGTCATCGCTCTGGGAGTTACGCTGGACCAGTTGCAGCGCTCACCGTGGGTGACGCGGCAGGGTCAGCGGGCAGACCAGCCCATTCCATTCAGCCATCTGCACCACGTGCAGGGGCTGGGACTGCAGTGCCAGTACTGTCATACGTCAGTCGAGACGTCGAGCTACGCCGGCATTCCCCCGACCAAGACCTGTATCAACTGCCACTCGCAGATATGGACCAATGCGGCGCTGCTGGAGCCGGTGCGGCAGAGCTGGGCGACAGGGCAGTCGATCCAGTGGATCCGCGTGCATGACCTGCCGGACTATGTGTACTTCAACCACTCCATCCATGTGAATAAAGGTATCGGCTGCGCCAGTTGCCACGGACGCGTGGACGAGATGCCGCTGATGTATATGCAGAATTCGCTGCAGATGGAGTGGTGCCTGAACTGCCACCGCAATCCGGCGAACGAGCTGCGCCCGACGAGCGAGATTTACAACATGGCATGGGCGGGCGCATCGAGCTCGCACCCGGTATGGTGCGCGGAGACCAGCGAGAATGGGAATAGCGGCACACCGGCGCCGACGGCGCAGAGCGTGAACTGCACGACGAAAGATCCCAGCAGCAACAACCCGCAGATTGCGATGCTCCAGATCGGGCCGGGAACGGGCCGCGGAGAGCCTGCGGCGGCGCATGGTTCGGGCACGCAACTGCAGCCTGTCCCGCGCACGGCCGAGGGGATGACGGTGAGCAACGGCTCGCCGATGCCCGGCATTCCAATGCCTGCAAGCTACCAGAAATTCACCAGCCAGATGGACCTGGGGCGGTATCTGACGGCGCAGTACCATGTGCGTCCGCCCAGCGATCTGACGAGTTGCGAGACGTGCCACCGATGACAAAGACAGCGAACAGGCAACAGGGAACAGGGAGCAGCGCCGCAATGGCCGATGAGCCAATGGTGAATACGACGGCTCTGGCCGGCGCGCAGGTTGTGACGGAGATTCAGCCGGCATCCGGCAACAAGATGTCGCTGGCCGAGGTGCGGACGAAGCTTGAAGGCAAGAGCGGCAAGCGCTTCTGGAAGAGCCTGGACGAGATCTCGGCGAAGCCGGGCTTCCGCCAGATGCTGGAAGAGGAGTTTCCGCGGCAGGCCGGCGAGTGGGTCGACGCAGTCAGCCGGCGCGGCTTCCTGAAGGTGATGGGCGCGTCGCTGGCGCTGGCCGGTGTGGCCGGATGCACCAAGCAGCCCGACGAGCCGATCTTCCCGTATGTGAAGCAGCCGGAAGACCTGGTGTTGGGCAAGTCAATGTACTTTGCCTCGGCGCATCCGTTCCCGACCGGCGCGGTGCCGGTGCTGGTGAAGTCGGACGCCTTCCGGCCGATCAAGATCGAGGGCAATCCCGACCACCCGATGTCGAAAGGCAAGTCCGACGCGATTACCCAGGGCACGCTGCTGGACCTGTACGATCCGGACCGCTCGCCGAAGGTGCTGAATCGCGGGCAGGCGTCCAGCTGGGGCGAGTTCCAGAAGGCGCTGGCGGGCGCAGCCCAGAACACCAAGGGCGGCCAGGGGATTTATTTCCTGAGCGAGACGATTACCTCGCCCACGCTGGCGGCGCAGTGGAAGCAGGTGCAGGGGAAGTATCCTGCCGCGAAGCTGGCGCAGTGGGACCCGATCAATCGCGACTCGGCCATGACAGCCTCGAAGGCAGCGTTTGGCGACTACACCGACCCGCAGTACAAGCTCGAAAACGCGGACGTCATTCTGTCGCTTGATGCAGACTTCCTCGGCGGCATCGCCCAGCCGGGCTTCCTGCCCATGGCGGCGGCGTTTGCCGAGCGGCGGCGCTTCGATCCCACCAAGACCATGAACCGGCTTTACGTCGTCGAGACCATGACGACGGTGACGGGCATGAAGGCCGACCACCGCCTGGCGCTGAAGCCCAGTGACCTGGTGGCGTTTGCGCAAGGGTTAGCCGTAGGCAGTTCGCAGGGTCTCGGCGTATTCAATTCCAGCGCGGGTTCCGACGCAGGCAAGTTCCTGTTGACGGTGATGCAGGACCTGAAGGCTGCCAACGGCCGCGCAGTCGTCATCCCCGGCGAGCAGGCGCCGCATGAGGTCCATCTCGCTGCCTACGCCATCAATGCGGCGATCGGCGCGGTGGGCAAGACGGTCATCTATACAGACACTGTCAATCCTCTGCCGAGCGAGCAGGTTGCTGACCTCAAGTCGCTGGTCGCCGATATGCATGCGGGCAAGGTCCAGTGGCTGGTGATGCTGGGCACGAACCCGCTCTACTCGGCGCCACGCGATCTCGAGTTTGAAACTGCCTTCAACAAAGTTCCCAACACCGTTCACCTGGGCTCGCACGTCGACGAGACCGGCTCGGTCTCGGTCTGGCATGTGAACAAGACCCACTATCTCGAGAGCTGGTCGGATGCCCGCGCGTACGACGGAACTCTATCTATTATTCAGCCGATGATTGCGCCGCTGTATGGCGGCCACTCGGCGCATGAGGTGTTGCAGGCGTTGCTGGATAATCCAGAGGCGTCGGCATTCGATGCGGTGCAGGCCAATGCGAAGACGTACCTGAAGGGCGACTTCGATACTGCATGGCGCAAGGCTGTCCACGATGGCTGGGTAGATGGCACGGCGTTTACCGCAACCAAAACACCGAAGGCTGGAGTTCAGGGAATAGGGAACAGGGAACAGGGAACGACGCCGGCTGGACAGGTAGAGGTTTCCTTCAAGGCAGACCCATCGCTCTACGACGGGCGCTACGCCAACGTAGGCTGGCTGCAGGAACTGCCCAAGCAGATCACCAACCTCAGCTGGGACAACGCCGCGATGATGAGCCTGGCGACCGCTGAAGCGCTGGGCGTCATGCAGAGCGATGCCGTCGAGATCAACGCCAATGGCCGCAAGGTGATTGCGCCGGTGCTGGTGCAGCCGGGCCATGCGGACGGCTCCGTCACGGTGCATCTGGGCTTTGGCCGGCGCGAGGCTGGACGTGTAGGCTCCGGCGTCGGCTTCGATGCGTATCTGTTGCGGACGACCGACGGTGTCTATACCGTGCCGGCCACGCTGCGCAAGACGGGCGACACCTACGACATTTGCGTCACCAAAGTGGACTCGATCGAGCACCGCGGCGGGTTTGCGCAGTTGGACCTGAACCAGAAGGAGTACGACACCGAGGGCACCTACTCGCTGCCGGGGCATGAGGCGATGGAGCGCGGCATCATCCGCTACGCGACCTACGACGAGGCCAAAAAGAACCCAGGCTACGCGAAGGAAGAAGGCCCCGGTGTGCTGGTGGACAAGGTGGGCTACGCCCCGCTGGGCGAGGCCCCCGCGCACGACGAGAGCTTCTTCCCGGATGCGTGGCGATACGACCACACGGAGAAGGTTGGTGGCGGGCAGGAAGTTCTGCAGAACAAGTGGGGTCTGGCGGTCGATCTGAACTCCTGCATCGGCTGCAATGCGTGCGTCGTCAGTTGCTACGCCGAGAACAACATACCGGTGGTGGGCCGCGAGCAGGTGAAAGTCGGGCGCAACATGCAGTGGATCCGCATCGACACCTATTTCGAAGGCGACCTGCACGCGCCGCGCGCGCACTTCCAGCCGATGATGTGCCAGCACTGCGAGAACGCGGGCTGCGAGCAGGTGTGCCCGGTAGGCGCCACCGTGCACACGCCCGAGGGCCTGAATGTGATGGTCTACAACCGCTGCGTGGGCACGCGCTACTGCTCCAACAACTGCGTGTACAAGGTGCGGCGGTTCAACTTCATGCTGTACTCGGACTATGACACCGAGAGCCTGAAGCTGATGCGCAACCCGGACGTGTCCGTTCGCTCCAGGGGCGTGATGGAGAAGTGCAGCTACTGCGTGCAGCGCATCCAGGAGGCCAAGATCACGGCCGACAAGGAGAATCGCGCCATCCGCGA
Source organism: Acidobacteriaceae bacterium (assembly GCA_036511765.1). Classification (GTDB taxonomy): domain Bacteria; phylum Acidobacteriota; class Terriglobia; order Terriglobales; family Acidobacteriaceae; genus Edaphobacter. The sequence goes on from DATCBR010000408.1 coordinate 5,185, forward strand.
TGGCGAGATTGTGACCGCGTGCCAGCAGGCCTGCCCGACGGATGCGATCGTCTTTGGCAATATGAACGACCCCAACAGCAAGGTCTCCCAACGCAAGGCGACCGAGCGCGACTACCAAGCGCTGGCGGACCTGAACTACCGCCCGCGTACCAGCTATACCGCAGCCGTCATCAACCCCAATCCGGAGCTGGCATAAGATGGCGACCAAGTCTCCCATGCAGGACCCCCGCGTCGATCCAGTCGTTGATCCGATGATCGACCCGCGCACCGGCGAATATGCCGTCATCGCGCCGGGGCACAACTTCAAAAGCGTGACCGAGATGATCGCGGGCATCGTTCTTACCTCGCACACGCCGATGGGCTGGTTTGGCGGGCTCGCGGTGGCCGGTGGCATCGCCACGTTCCTCATCATTGCGCTGACGTGGCTGGTGCTGAAGGGCGTCGGCATCTGGGGCGTCACCATCCCCGGCGCTTGGGGCTTCGCGATCATCAACTTCGTCTGGTGGATCGGTATCGGCCACGCAGGCACGCTGATCTCGGCGATCCTCCTGCTGTTCAAGCAGGGCTGGCGCAACTCGATCAATCGCTTCGCCGAAGCGATGACGATCTTCGCGGTGTGCTGCGCGGGCATCTTCCCGCTGATCCACGTCGGCCGCCCGTGGCTGGGCTACTGGCTGTTCCCGTATCCCAGCACGATGAACGTGTGGCCTCAGTTCCGCAGCCCGCTGGCGTGGGACGTGTTCGCGGTCTCCACCTACGCGATCATTTCGATCGTGTTCTGGTACATCGGCATGGTGCCGGACTTCGGCACCCTGCGCGATCGCGCAACGCTGCCTGCAGCCAAGTATTTCTACGGCATGCTCTCGATGGGCTGGCGCGGTTCGACACGCCACTGGATCCGCTATGAATCGGCCTCGCTGCTGCTGGCCGGGCTCTCCACTCCCCTGGTGCTCTCCGTACACACGGTCATCAGCTTCGACTTCGCCGTGGCGGCGATGGCGGGCTGGCATACGACCATCTTCCCGCCCTACTTCGTCGCGGGCGCCATCTATTCGGGCTTCGCGATGGTGATCACACTGGCCGTGCCGATCCGCAAGTTCTACCACCTGGAAGATCTGGTCACGCTTCGCCATCTGGACAACATGGCGAAGGTGATGCTGGGCACCGGGCTGATCGTGGCCTACGGTTACGGCATGGAGGTCTTCATGAGCTGGTACGCGGCCAGCCACTGGGAGTTCTTCATGATGTGGAACCGCATGTTCGGGCCGATGGGCTGGGCGTACTGGATGCTCATCCTGACCAACCTGGCCATTCCGCTCACCACTCTGTGGAGCCGCAAGCTCCGTGTGAACGCACTGTTCCTGTTCCTGCTGTCGTTCATCATCAACACAGGCATGTGGTTTGAGCGCTTCGTGATCGTTGTGACCAGCCTCTACCGCGACTACCTGCCGTCCAGCTGGGGCACCTATCGCGCGACCAAGTGGGACTACATGACCTTCATCGGGACGTGGGGGATGTTCACCTTCCTGTTCCTGCTGTTCGTGCGCTTCCTGCCCATGATCCCGATGTCGGAGATTCGCATGATGCTGCCGCAGACCAAGATCCGCCCGGGCGGCGAGGACGCGGAAAAAGTGATTCAGGAGACGGTATAGATGCCGGTGCGCGAGGGAATCTACGGACTGCTGGCGGAGTTCAACACTCCGAGCGAGCTGGTGCAGGCCACCGAGCAGGCGCACCAGGCCGGCTACCGACGCATGGAGTGCTACACGCCGTACCCAGTCGAAGAAGCGGCGGTAGCGCTGCGCTTCCATAAGCAGCGGGTGCCGCTGGTCTGCCTGATCGGCGGGCTGATGGGCGTGACCACGGCCTTTCTTATGGAGACGTGGATTGCCGTGTGGTCGTATCCGCTGAATATCGCGGGCCGGCCGCTGTTCAGCTGGCCGGCGTTCATCATCCCGGCGTACGAGTGGACCATCCTCTTCTCCGGCCTCTCCGCCGCCTTTGGCATGCTGGCGCTGAATGGGCTGCCCCAGCTGTATCATCCGCTGTTCAACGCGCCCAACTTCCGCGACGGCGCGACGACGGACAAGTTCTTCCTGTGCCTTGAAGCGACCGACCCGCGGTTTTCTATCATCGAGACGCGCGCCTTTCTTGAGCAGTTCTCGCCAGCCTCAGTCGTGGAGGTGGAGTTGTGATGCGAGGGAGCAGGGAACAGGGAACAGGGACCAATGCGCCGCGCGCGAGACGGATTGCGCGGGTCGCGGTGGTCACCTGTGCCGTCAGCGCGATGCTCGTCTTGGCCGGCTGCCGTGCGGACATGCAGGACCAGCCGAGGATGTTTCCCCAGCGCGGGACCGGCTTCTTCGCCGATGGGCGCAGCGTGCGTCCGCAGGTGGAAAATACCGTTGCGCGCGGACAGCTGCACGAGGACTCCTACTTCTACACCGGACTCGACGGCGGCAAAGAGGGCAACACGCTTCCCTTCGCCGCGACCCCGGCGGTGCTCGAACGCGGCCAGGAGCGGTACAACGTGTATTGCACGCCGTGTCACTCTCGCGTGGGCAACGGCGAAGGCATGATCGTCCAGCGTGGCTACCGGCCGGCGGGCAACTTCCACACCGAGCGGCTGATGAACGCGCCGCTGGGCCACTTCTTCAACGTAATCAGCAATGGCTTCGGTGCCATGCCGGAGTACGCCTCGCAGGTAGCGCCGGCGGACCGCTGGGCCATTGTGGCCTACATCAAGGCGTTGCAGTTGAGCCAGAACGCGAAGGTGGCCGATGCTCCCTCCGGCGCGAAGGTGGAGTCGCTGAAGGACATCGCAAGCGATGAGGGTCTCGAGCCAGGAGCATTGAGCTGGGCGCTGCCGCAGACCGCGGTCTACGGTACGCCGAACAACCAGGACAACGGCATCCCGGCATCGGTGGCCCCGGGCGGCAAAGGGCCGGCGCCGGTGAACTCGCGCATGGGTACGGGCGGCAAGTAGCAGAACAAGGATTTGACTGAGGCTTAAGACGAAATGGCATCGGGACACGAACAACACGGAGGGCACACTCATCACGGCCCGCGCGAGCTGCCCTCGACTCTGACCGCGCCGCCTGCGCTGGCTGCGTGGCGGATGCGCGCGCTGATGGCTGCGGCGGCCGGCGCGCTGCTGACGCTGCTCTTCGCATTCACGCATGAGGGCCGCAACCACATCATGCGCGCCTACCTGATGGGCTACATGACCTGCTTCAACCTGGCAGGCGGCGGCCTGGTAATGCTGATGCTGCAGCACGTGACCGGAGGCAAGTGGGGGCTGCTGCTGCGCCGCCCGCTCGAGGCGCTGAGCCGCACGCTGCCGCTGGTCGCTCTCTTCTCCGTGCCGCTGATGGTTCCTTACTTCGGCAAGCACCTCTGGCAATGGGTCATGTTCCCCACCGCGGTCGCCGAGCAGAACGCGTGGCACCAGGGCCTGATCAACCATGAGCAGGAGCTGACGGCGATCTTCAAGATACGCATGCTGAACCCATTTGCGCTGATCGTCGAAACCTGCCTGATCTTTGCCGTGCTGCTGACCTTCATGTTCCTGCTGAACCGCTGGTCGCTGGAGCAGGACGCCGACCCGGCGCGCGGCACAGCCGCCAGCTTTGAGCGGTGGCGCATCCGGTTTGAGAACCTGAGCGGGCCCGGCATCCTGATCTACGTCATCCTGCTGACGCTGGGTGCGATCGTGTGGATCAAGTCGTTGGACGTGACCTGGTACTCGTCCATCTGGGGGCTGCAGTTCCTCGTCGCGCAGGGGTACGGTGTACTGGCGCTGGGCATTTTGACGGTAATCCTGCTTTCGCGCTACGAACCGATGAAGACGCTGCTGCGCACCACCGAGCAGCATGATCTCGGCAAGCTCGCATTCGCCTTCACGATGCTGAACATCTATCTCACCTTCGCGGAGTTCCTGATCATCTGGTCGGGCAACATCCCGGACGAGCTGCCGTGGTATCTCAACCGCATCCACGGCGGGTGGTGGACCATCTGCTCGCTGGACTTCATCTGCCACTGGCTGGTGCCGTTCTGTCTGCTGCTCTCGCGCGACCTGAAGCGCAACAAGAGCAAGATGATCTGGCTCTGCTGCTGGATGCTGATGGCGCGCCTGATCGACATGTTCTGGCTGATCGAGCCGAACTTCAAAGGCGCGGCAGGAAACCTGGTCGGCGAACCGTTGAGCATCCTGGCCTACGTGACGGTACCGCTCTGCCTGCTGGGCCTGTGGTCGGCTTACTACGTTACGAGACTGATGCAGCGGCCGCTTATCGTCGTCAACGATCCGCACCTGGAAGAAATGCTGGAGCCGGAACATGCACACTGAGGGTCATGACATGGGCAAGGACGTCGCGGGCAACACGCCCCCGGCGGCGCAGGCGCCGAAGCTCGACGCCGAACACCCCGGTTACGAGACGACCGATGTCCGCACCACGGGTATCGCGGTCTTTCTCGCGGGCCTGTTCGGAACAGTGCTGATCTTCTTCGTGCTGTGCTATGCGTTGGGCAAGGTGATTAACAACATCCTGGTAAAGCAGGACGGGCCGCCGAACAAGTGGACCGTCGCCGCGGGCAACGTGCCGGAGGGCAAGGGCGGCAATCTCACCAGTGACGCCGCCATTGAGCAGAAACAGTTGGCGCAGGTGACCTCGAACTTTCCCTCGCCGCGGCTGGACATCGATGACGGCAACCAGTCCACCGCCGACCTGCATGCGCGCGAGGACCTGCTGCTGGAGCACTACAGCACGGTGGACGGCCAGCCGGGAACGATCCGCATCCCCATTGAGCGCGCGATGGAGCTGATCGCAGAGCGCGGCCTGCCGGTGCAGGCGCCATCCGCGAATGCAGGCGAGACGCTGGCCCATGCCGCGCCACCCACGGTCCATGCGCCTTTGACGACGGGTTTTGCGCGCACGGGGTATGAGCTGGACACAATTCAGGCGCGCGAGCAGAAGCTGGAAGTAGAGAAGTCAGAGCACGCAGAGAAGTAGCGCGGCGCGAGTTCAACCGAACGGATGCGGCGCAGCACCTGGAGCAGCAGCGATGAGCGGGGCAACGAAGATGATGGCAGGACGGACAATTCGGCACGAAGTACGAAGGATCGCACGAAGCCTTGCGGGCGCGGCGATGCTGTGCGGTCTCCTGTCTGCATCTGCCATCGCGCAGGTATCCAGCTACGGTGACAAGCAGGAGGGCCAAAATGTCGGCGACCAGTTGCCATCCGTACTGCAGAAGGTCGGCGTCGACCAGCGCCTGAATCAGCCGTTGCCGCTGGACGCGCAGTTCGTCGACGAGACCGGAAAAGCCGTGCGCCTGGGCGACTACTTCGGCAAGCGTCCTGCGATCCTGTCGCTGGTCTATTACAACTGCCCCATGTTGTGCTCTGAAGAGATGGACGGCCTGACCAGCGCGCTCGAGATGGTGCGACTCGATCCTGGCAAGGACTTCGACGTTATTATCATCAGTATCGACCCAAGCGAGAAGCCGGAGCTTGCCGCGCGCAAGAAGAACTTCTACATGCGCCGCTATGGGCGGCCTGGCACTGAGAACGGCTTCCACTTCCTGACCGGGCAGCAGGCAGCGATCGACGCCGTCTCCAGGGCGACCGGCTTCGGCTACATGCGCGTGCATCTGCCGGATGGCCGGCCGGACCAGTTTGCTCACGCCAGTGCGATTGAGGTCGTTACCACCAGCGGCAAGCTGGCGCAGTATTACCTGGGCGTGGAGTACTCGCCCAAGGACATTATGCTGGGGCTGGTAGAGGCCTCGGGCAACAAGATCGGCTCGCCGGTCGAGAACATTTTGACCTACTGCTACCACTACGATCCGCAGACCAACAAGCACTCCCTGGTGGTAGCGCGCGTGGTGCAGTTGGGCGGCATGGTGACGGTGGCCGGCCTGGGCGGCTTTATGTTTGTGATGTTCCGGCGTGACCTGCGGCTGGGCCGCGACCACGACTTGACCGGCAAGAGAATGGATGATGAAGGATAGCGATGGGAATTAGTCCAGTCTTATGGCAGTTTTTGATTAAGTGGCTCAACAGCTCCGCGCTGTTTCCGCGCGAGGCGTCGACCATTGCGCCCTGGATGGACGCGCTGTACTTCTTCCTGCTGGGCATGACGCTGGTTGGCGTGGCGCTGGTGCTGGCCATCATCGTCACCTTCTCGCTGCGCTATCGCAAGGCAGTGCATCCGGTGGCCACGCAGATTGAGGGCTCGACGCTGCTGGAGGCCACGTGGACGATCATCCCGCTGGGCATCTTTCTGCTGTGCTTCGTTTGGGGCGCGCTGCTCTACTTCCGCATCTACAATCCTCCAGCCAATTCGATGAACATCTACATCGTGGGCAAGCAGTGGATGTGGAAGGCGGAGCATCCGGGCGGACAGCATGAGATCAATGCGCTGCATGTGCCGACCGGCCAGCCGATCCAACTGACGATGATCTCGCAGGACGTGTTCCACAGCTTCTCCATTCCGGACTTCCGCATCAAGCGCGAAGTGATCCCGGGCCGCTACTCGACGGTATGGTTTGAAGCCACAACGCCGGGAACGTATCACATCTTCTGCACGCAGTACTGCGGCACCAACCACTCGCAGATGATTGGCGAGGTGACGGTGCTTTCGCCGGACGACTACAAGAAGTGGACCGAGGGTTCGACCAGCGGCATGAGTCTCGCGCAGAACGGCGAGCGGCTCTTCGCCAGCATGGGGTGCAATGCCTGCCACAGCGGCAACGCGGCGGCGCGCGGGCCAAATCTGGCGGGCGTGTACGGGTCACAGCTTCAGTTGGCAAGCGGACAGACCGTGCAGGTGAATGACGCTTACCTGCGCGATGCGATCCTGAACCCGTCGCAGCACATCACCGCTGGATATGCGCCGATTATGCCGACGTATCAAGGGCAGATCAGCGAGGACGGCCTGATCGACATCGTGGAATATCTGAAGGGCCTGAAGACGAACTACCGCGTGCAACAGACGCTGGTGACCTCCGAGTCGAACTCGGCGGCGCCTCCAGCGTCAGAGGGGGGCAACCAATGAGCGCGACCGCGACCACAATCCTGAGTCTGCCGGACCAATCGACGGCGACGGTGCCGAAGAAGAACTACATCACCGCGGAGCACGGCCTGCTGAGCTGGCTGCTGACCGGCGACCACAAGCGCATCGCGATGCTGTATCTGATCTCCATCACGTTCTTCTTCTTCATCGGCGGCGCGTTCGCCGGCCTCATCCGGCTGGAGCTGCTTACGCCGCAGCCGGACCTGGTGGCGTCGGACACCTACAACAAATTCTTCACCATGCATGGCATCATTATGGTGTTCCTGTTCCTGGTGCCGTCCGTGCCGGCAACCATTGGGAACTTTCTGATGCCGATCATGTTGGGAGCGCGCGACCTGGCCTTCCCCAAGATCAACCTGCTGAGCTGGTACCTGTACGTCCTTGGCGGCATCATGGTGCTGGCGACCATGGTGCTTGGCGGCGTCGACACCGGCTGGACGTTCACCACGCCGCTCTCGACGCATTACCTCAACACGCACGTCATCACTACGGCGCTGGCGGTCTTTGTCGCCGGCTTCAGTTCGATCTTTACCGGATTGAACTTCATCGTGACGATCCACCGTATGCGCTGCCCCGGCATGACCTGGTTCCGTATGCCGCTGTTCGTGTGGTCGCACTATGCGGCGTCCATCCTGATGGTGTTGGGCACGCCGGTGCTCGCGATCACGCTGATCCTGGTGCTGCTGGAGAGAGTGTTCGGCATCGGCGTCTTCGACCCCAGCAAAGGCGGCGACCCGCTGCTGTTTCAGCATCTGTTCTGGTTCTACTCGCACCCGGCTGTGTACATCATGATTCTGCCCGGCATGGGCGTGATCTCAGAAGTGGTCAGCACATTCAGCCGCAAGCGCGTCTTCGGCTACACGGCGGTCGCGTTCTCCTCGGTCGCCATTGCGTTGTTCGGCTTCTTTGTGTGGGCGCACCATATGTTCATCATGGGCATCTCCAACTACTCAGCGCTGGTGTTCAGCCTGCTGACGATGCTGGTGGCAGTGCCCTCGGCGATCAAGATCTTCAACTGGGCGTTCACGCTGCAGAAGGGATCGATTACCTTCGAGACGCCGATGCTCTACGCCTTCGGCTTCATGGGGCTGTTCACCATCGGCGGACTGACCGGCGTGTTCCTGGGATCGCTGGGCATGGACATCCATCTGACGGAGACGTACTTCATCGTCGCCCACTTCCACTTCGTAATGGTGGGCGGCATGTTGATGGCGTTCCTCTCCGGCGTGCACTTCTGGTGGCCGAAGATGACGGGCCGGATGTATCCGGAGTCGTTGTCGAAACTTGCCGCTGTCGTCACGTTTATCGGCTTCAACCTGACCTTCCTGCCGCAGTTCGTGCTCGGCTACCTGGGCATGCCAAGGCGCTACCATGCGTATCCGCCGGAGTATCAGGTGCTGAATGTGCTCTCAACCGCGGGCGCGACGGTGCTGGGTGTCGGCTATCTGCTGCCGATCATTTACCTGGCGTGGTCGCTGAAGTATGGAGCGATCGCCGGCAACAATCCGTGGCAGGCGACCGGCCTTGAATGGCAGATCCAGTCTCCGCCGTTGACGGAGAACTTCACCACAATTCCCATCATGGACCACGAGGCCTACGACTACGAGTGGCTGGAGCACAAAACCCAGCATGAGGTGACCGTTGGATAACGCAATCGCACATTCGGAGCCGCTGATGCCGCGCGAGACCATCGTGCATGAAACGGGATACGACATGGAGCACGAGCATGTCTTCATCCCGCAGCACCGGCACCACTTCGAGACCGAAGAGCAGCAGCGCGAGGCAGGCAGCTTCGGCATGTGGCTGTTCCTGCTGACGGAGATCATGTTCTTCGGCGGGCTATTCTTTGCCTACCTGCTGTACCGCAACTGGTACTACGACGCGTTCGTTCCGGCGTCGAACTTCCTGAGCGTTCCCCTGGGTGGGGCGAACACGGCGATCCTGATTACCTCCGGCTTCTTTATGGCGCTGGGCGTGTGGGCGGCCGAGGTGCGGAAGAAGAACCTGCTGGTGATCTTCCTGATCCTGACGACGCTGTTCGGCCTGGCATTCATCGGAATCAAGGGAGTTGAGTGGCACGATGAATGGGCGCACCACCACATTCCCGGCGCAGGCTATGACATCTCCGAGTTCGTGAACCCGAAGGCGCACGGCATCAACGACGAGAAGCCGCTGAACGTGGACATGGCGCAGCGGACGCAGATCTTCTTCTTCCTCTACTTCGGCATGACGGGCATGCACGCGCTGCACATGATTATCGGCATCGGACTGCTGATCTGGCTGATCGCGCGGGCGCAGCGAGGAGACTTCACGGAAGGATATGTCGCTCCGATAGAAAACTTCGGCTTGTACTGGCACTTTGTCGATATTGTGTGGCTGTTCCTGTTCCCGCTGCTGTATCTGATCAACCGCCATCCGCTGCATTGACCGGAAGTTGTCAGGTGTTCGTTCTCAGTTGTCAGTTGAAGGCGCGGCATCCGCCCGCTGTTAGTCCGGGCCTCCGGAAGGAAGAATTGCAATGGCACACGAAGCGACGCACGAACATCACTATCACGATCCGGCGAGCATCACGAACCCGGAGCATGCCGAGCACCACATTGTGTCGCCGCTGCAGTACGGGTATGTCTACATCGCGCTGCTGATCGGCACGGCGCTGACGGTGGTTGCGGCGGATGTCGATATGGGCATCTTCAATCCGGTGGCCGCGCTGGGGATTGCGAGCACGAAGGCCGTAATCGTGATCCTGTTCTTCATGCACGTAAAGTATCAGTCGAACCTGATCAAGCTGACGATCGCGTCTGGCTTTTTCACGTTTCTGGTGCTGATTACGATGACGCTGTCGGACTACGTCAGCCGGGCGTGGGGGCTCTGGTAGTACCCCCCTCCCCCCGATGTAATCTTGGCGGCAAAGGCGCCGCTTTCCAGCGAGTTGGCACGTGGGTGGGCCGGCAAAATCATCTGAGTAAATGGGTTACGGCTAAAATCCTCCAGCGGAAAGAGTTAGCAAGCGAAACAGCAACGGCCCGAAGGCGTATGACGCGCCCGGGCCGTTTGATCTTTGGTTATCTACTTCCTTTATTGTAGCGGGTGGAGCATAACTGTTCTGCCAACTATTTCCGCGAGATAAATGACTGCTCCGCAACAAGTTGCGAGAGAAATGGCCGTGCGCGGGGGTTGACGGCAACAGAAAGATGGGCCGCAGTATGAGCTGCGGCCCGGAGTAAGCTATGCGTTTTGGTGATTGAGCTATTGGGCGGAGACGGCGAGCGTCATCTGCGTTCCGCTGTCGAGCGAGATGTTCTTGGCCGAGGCGGTGAGGGTCCCAGATGTTTCAGATGATGCGGAGCCGGACAACATCACGCCTGGGATAGCGGTAGCGCGCGTGGCCGTCGACACCGCGCTGCCGGTTTCAGAAATTGCGCGATTGCCGGCATGTACGGCGGAGCCGGTAGTGTGCGCGGCTGAGCTGGCTGCGAAGGCACCGGTCTCGCGCGTGGTGGTGAGGGCGGAGCCGGCGACTTCGCCAGTGGAGTGGGTGGCGCTGCCGGCAGATCCGAGCAGACCGCCGCCGCCGGCAACAAGGCCGCCCCGTCCGCTGCCTGCAACCTGACCGCCGCCGCCGAGGGGACCTGCGGATGCAGCTGCCATTCCGTCGTCATCGCCGGAACCGGATGCTGAGAGGGACGGTGGCGGCGCCATGGACTGCATGATGCTACGTACCGGAATGGTGCGGCCGTCGCGGAGTTCGGCGCGATCGAAGGTCATGGCGAGCACAGAATCTGCCTGCCCGCGGCTGTGGGCCTGGACCTCAGTGACGTGGCCGATGAGCCGGGTACCTTTGGGAAGCGTAGTTCCGTCGGAGAGTTTGGCCGCCTGTATGGTTTTCGCGGTGACCTGCTGGCCGATGGCTGCATTCTTTGAGTCGATTTTGCCGGTCAATTCAGATTGAACCGACGTCATGGAGCGCGCGGCGGCATCGGTCGATTTCAGGTTCGACTGCGCGCCTGCGGCAGTGGCATTCGCGGCTTGCGCGGCAGCGCCGGTTTTGGCGACGCTGGATTGCGAGTTGGTTGCACTGGTGGCTGTATTGGAAACAGCAGCGGACTTCGGCGTCAGGCTGGACTGTGCCGCGTTAGCTGCTGCGGCATTGCCGGAGGTCGAGGCAGCGCGGGAGGAGGCGCGGGTTTGGGAGTCTGCCGAGGCCGAGGAGGTGGCGGATTGGGCGAATACCACGGTTGCGCCCGTGAGCGAGGCAACTGCAAGAACGCGGAAGAGTGATTTCATGGGACCCTCGTGAGGTTTTCCCGCATGGGTTTGCGGTGTTGGGATGCCGAGGGCCCTTTCAGACATTCATCGTGCCGCCGGACAATCCGTGCCATACGAACTGAGGCAGAGGATAAAGGACCGCAGAGAACAGCAATACTATTTAGGACAACTGTACGGAGGGCAAAGTTGCTCTCGGCAGATGCACAGGCGGCAACTCTTTGGTAACAGGCAGGGTTACTTCGCGGTAATGATGCCGAGGGTGAGCTGGGTGGCGGAGTCGAGGGTGATGTTTTGGTCGTAGGCGGAGAGGGTGCCGGAGACGCCGGTGACCGATGCGCCGGAGAGCATGACGCCGGTGATGCCGGTGCGGCGAGGAACGTCATGGATGGTTTCGCCGGCTGCGGTGACGGGCAGCTCGGGATCGGTTAAGGGGACGGGGGTACTGTTTCCCACGGCCGCGCGGGTGCCGGTGGTGCCGGAGCCGCCGATGCCGGGGTCGCCCGCAGGCATGCCGCCGATGCCGCCTGTTGTTGTCGCGTTGCGCGGATTGGTGGAGTTGGGGTTGCCGTAGACGGAGCCGTTGGCGGAGGAGTCCGCACCGCCCAGGCCGCCCATCCCGCCGGTGTCTGTGCCGACAGGGCCGCCGCCCATAGGGGTGGGATTGCCGAGCGGGACTGGACTTCCCAAAGGCACACCGCTGGCCGGACCGCCGATCGAAGGGCTGCTCCCGCCGCCGCCCCTGCCACGGCGCGAGCCGGGCTGTGAGGCATCGACCAGGTTGGTGCTGGGGCCGGCGGGGCGGGTGACCATGCGGATGACGCAGCGGATGGGGACGGAGCTGCCGTCCTTGAGGACCGCGCGATCGATGCCGATGGAGAGCAGGGCGGCGGGGCCTTGCGGCTGCCAGGCCTGTGCGCGAAGGATGCGGCCGGTGAGTTGGGTGCCTTTGGGCAGATGGGCGCCATTGGCGAGGGTGACGTCCGCGGTGACATGGAGGGTGATGCCCTGGCCGGCGGCCGCGTTCTTAGTGTCGACCTGGCCGGCAGGCTCGGCGTGGACGGTGGTGAGGTAGCGGTCGATGAGGGCGACCTGCTCGGGCGTCATGGGCGGCGGGGGAGTGCCGGGGTCCGTGGTGGTCGTGTCTTGCGCGAGGGGGTCGTGGGCGAGCGGATTCTGCGAGTCCGCGGAGATGGCGAACACAGGCAGAACGGTGATTGCAAGCGCGGAACGGAGGAGCGGGATTTTGAGGAGTCGCATCGGCTACTCCGGTAGGAGTGGACTAGGCGGAGGCTGAGTGGCGCTCGCGCTCGAGAGATTCGACGCGGCGATCCAGGTTGAGAGCATTCATGATGGATATGTACTGAGACTCCATCTTTGCATTGATCGCTTCAAGCTTTGCGTTCTGGCCTTCGATCTTATTGTTCTGAGTTTCGAGTTTGGCCAGCATGAGTTCCAGCGCGGACGTGATTCGGGCGGCCAGCGCTTCATCGCGTAACTTCGACTCGCGCTCGTAGCTGTCGAGCTGCACGCTCAGGGCCTTGAGCTCTGGCGCTACGAGGTCCTGGATCACGTTTCGAACGTCGTCTATCGTTCCCATTGGTGCTCTCCGGATTTCAAGTATAGCAGCGGGTATAAGCCTTACCGCGCGATGCGTGCGGTAGACTGGAGATGGTGCGTTTTTCACCTAATCCAGACACTTTGAACGCACCGAGAACAGGAAAACCTCTCCAGTGAGCAGCTCGCAGACGATACCGAATCCAGAGACAACCACGCCCGCGAAGGGTGCAGCACCGCAGCATAAGCCGATCTTCAATATCGCCATCATTGCGCACGTCGACCACGGCAAGACGACGCTGGTGGACGCGATGCTGCGGCAGAGCGGGACGTTCCGCGCGAACGAGGCGGTGGCCGAGCGTGTGATGGACTCGAATGACCTGGAGCGCGAACGCGGCATTACGATTCTGGCGAAGAATACGGCGCTGTATTACCACGACAAGAAGATCAACATTGTAGACACGCCGGGGCACGCCGACTTTGGCGGCGAGGTGGAAAGAGCCCTGAAGATGGTGGACGGCGTGGTGCTGCTGGTAGATGCGAGCGAAGGGCCGCTGCCGCAGACCAGGTACGTGCTCTCAAAGGCGCTGGAGGCGAAGCTGACGCCGATCCTGGTGATCAACAAGATCGACCGCCCGGACGCGCGGCCGCAGGAGGTGCTGAACGAGGTGTATGACCTGTTCATCGACCTGGATGCGGACGAGAGCATGCTGGAGTTTCCGGTGCTGTACACGAACGGGAAGCTGGGCACGGCGACGAAGGACCTCGCGACCCCGGGCGTGGACCTGCAGCCGCTGTTCGAGCAGATCATCACGACGATTCCGGTGGCGAAGGGCGATGCGGACGGACCGGTGCAGATTCTGGTGACGAACCTCGACTACTCGGACTACCTAGGAAGGCTGGCGATTGGGCGCGTCTTCAACGGCACGATGAAGACCGGGCAGGAATACAACGTGGCGCGTGTGGACGGGACTTTCGCCAAATACAAGATCACAAAATTATTCAGCTTCTCTGGATTGAAGCGCGTGGACATCGACGAGACCGAGGTGGGAGACATCGTTGCGGTCGCGGGAATTCCGGGGATCACGATCGGCGAGAGCTTCTGCGATGTGGAGAACCCAAAGCCGCTGCCGCATATCGCCATTGACGAACCGACCATTGCAATCCAGTTCAACGTGAACAACTCGCCGTTTGCGGGGCGCGAGGGAAAGTGGGTGACGTCGCGGAACCTGCGCGACCGGCTGGACAAGGAGTTGCTGACGAACGTGTCGCTGAAGATGCAGGATACGGGCTCGCCGGACTCGTTCAAGGTGCTGGGACGCGGCGAACTGCAACTGGCGATCCTGATTGAAATGATGCGACGCGAAGGCTTTGAGATGATGGTGAGCAGGCCGGAGATTGTGACCAAGCGGATTGAAGGCCAGTTGATGGAGCCGGTGGAGCAGCTGATGATCGACATCCCGGAAAACTTCGTGGGCACCGTGATCGAGAAGCTGGGACCGCGCAAGGGCGAGATGACCAAGATGACGAACCACGGCTCCGGGCGCGTGCGCATGGAGTTTCGCATCCCGAGCCGCGGGCTGATCGGGCTGCGCAGCGAGATGTTGACGGAGACGCGCGGGACGATTGTGATGAACGCGATCCTCGATGGCTATGTGGCGTACCAGGGCGAGATTCCACAGCGGCAAACCGGCGCGCTGGTGAGCGACCGGCAGGGAGTGACGACCACCTACGCGCTGGATGCACTGCAGGACCGCGGCGGGCTGTTCGTGCCGGACGGCGTCGAGGTGTACGAGGGAATGGTGATCGGGGAGCACTCGCGCGACAACGACCTGGACGTGAACTGCGTGCGCGAGAAGAAGCTGACGAACATGCGCGCGTCGGGATCGGACGATGCGCTGCGGCTGGTGCCCTACAGGAACCTGACGCTGGAACAGTCGATCGAGTTTATTGCGGACGACGAGCTGGTGGAGGTGACGCCCAAGTCGCTGCGCCTGCGCAAGCGTGTGCTGCAGTCGAACCGGCGGCCGAAGAAGGGGCAGGTGGAGTAGGCGTAAAGCTATTTGTCGATCTTGAGGGTGATGTCGAACTCAGCACGGTTGTCGAAGGAGCTGATGTTCTTGCTGCCGCTTTTCCTGCCGTCGCTCTGCGCCCAGACTTCATAGTCAGTGTTCTGGGCAAGCTGGCCGAAGCGGTAGCTTCCGTCATCGACGGTGACGGCGCTCTTGACCGCCAGCGTATGGCTGTCCTTGAGATAGACGATCGCGCCTTTGATGGCCGCGCCGCTCTTATCGACTACTTTGCCCTGCACGGTGCGGCTGGCCTGCCCCTGAGCAAACGCCTGCGGGGCGGACACGGTGAGCGTCACTATGGTAGCGCCAACAGCGAGAAAACCTACGAGCACCGCGGACAATGTGTGACCGGTGATCCGTGGAAACGACGATCGTGGCCGAAGAGTGTCCATACCTAACTATAACCCTCCTGCGCGGAGAAGTTGCGGCTGAGACTACTCCTCGTCCTCCTCAGCGGCTGGGGTGGGATCTTCATCGTCGTAGCCGGCTTCATCGACGGGCGCGAGCTCGAGCGGGTCGAGGGAGACTACCTCCAGCTCCAGGCCGCACTCCTCACAGTGCACGGCTTCGCCTTCCTCCACCTCATCGGCGTCGACGGTGATTGGGTTATCGCACTCGGGACAGACAACAGCCATGAGAAAGCCTCCGCTGGAACTTGGACGATGAATGTGGCCCTTAGGATAACCCGCCACTTGCGACATCCGCCCACCCATTGGGCACCGGCGCGCACATGCGTCTCGGATAGTATCGGCAGGGTTCCTGCGTCGCGTCAAGCGGACATTGCACAACGAGGGATCAATATGGGACGAGCGCTGCGCGACGGGTGCGTGACCGGAGCGGGATGTGTTGAAATGAACTTGCGATGGCAAGCAATGGGCCAGTGACGATGACGTTCCCGCCGTTCCGCGGCGTGGTGCGCAGGCTGGTACTCATCAATGTGGCGGTGTTCTTTGCGATGCTGGCGCTGGGGGCGTTGGCGCGGAATACGGCCGCGACGCTGAACGGGTATCTGCTGCTACAGCCCTATGCGGTGGCGCATGGCGAGGTGTGGCGGTTGGTGACGTACAGCTTCCTGAACCCTGGGCTGATGGGAATTCTGTTCGGCTGCCTTACGCTGTGGTTCTGCGGGTCGATCCTGGAGAGCAGTTACGGCGGCCGATGGCTGGCGGAGCTGTATCTCGTCTCCGCGATTGGAGGCGGGGCGCTGGCGACGGCGCTGAGCTATACGCAGGTGCTGGGCCTGGGCCCCAGGAATGAGTCGGCAGGCATGTGGCCGGCGCTGTTCGGGATCATGATTGCGATCGCGGTGCGGTTTGGCGATCTGGAGTTCATGCCGCTGTTCCCGCTGCGCTTTACCATTCGCGCGAAGTACATGGTGGCGATTTATATCCTGATCTATCTGGCGCTGCTGCTGGGAGGGGGCGAAGCATTCAGCGCGCTGACGGTGTTGACGGGAACGCTGTGCGGATGGCTGTATCTGAGGTTTGCGCCGCGACGCGGGATGGGGTTCGGACTGAGCGAGCAGGTTTATGGTGCGCGGAATGCGTGGTATCGGGCGAAGCGCAGGCGCGCGGCGAAGAAGTTTGAGGTGTATATGGGCAAGCAGGGCCGCGAGGTGAAGTTCGATAAGGAAGGCCGGTATATCGACCCGGAGGAAGAGCGGCGCGACCCGAACGACCGGAAATGGATGAACTAGGGCAAAGAGATCACCTCTCCAAATACTTAAGTAAACACTTGACAATTATTCAGGAACGGAGAATACTCAAGTCATTGCTTAACTGTCCTGCGGGGCAGGAAGGGGATGACAATGGAGATCCAACCGGTAGTTCATAACACCTTTACTGTGGAGCGCGCGTATACGGCGGCTCCGGAGCGCGTGTTCGCGGCGTTTTCCGATCCGGAGAAGAAGCGCAGGTGGTTTGCCGAAGGCGAGCATCACACGCTGGAATCGTATGACCTGGACTTTCGCGATGGAGGTACGGAGCATTACTCTTCGCGATTCAAGGAAGGCCTGCCTGTGGTTGGGGGCGTGGCGCTGACCAACGAGGCGATCTTTCAGAACATCGTTCCCAATCGGCGCCTGGTCTTTACTTCCACCATGTGGGTGGGCGGGCGCTGCATCTCGATCTCGGTTGCAACGGTCGAGCTGGAACCTGCCGAAAAAGGCACGAAGCTGACGCTCACCTTCCAGAGCGCATTTCTCGAAGGCGCTGACGGGCCAGCGATGCGCGAGGCCGGCTGGAAGACGCTGCTGGAAAAGCTGGCGACGTTGCTGCAAGACGAGTAGCAGCCACACGAAGAAGAGACCATGGGGAAACGGAAGCCAGATGGCGAAACGCAAGCCCGATGTTGACCGCATCTTCCACGCGCTCGGCGACCCCACGCGCAGGGCGCTGATGGAGGTGCTGAGCGACGGCCCGGTCTCGGTGTCGAAGCTGGCGGAGCCGCTGTCGATTTCGCTGGCGGCCGTGGTGCAGCATCTGCAGATACTGGAGGAGTGCGGCTTGGTGCAGACGCAGAAGCTGGGGCGCGTGCGCACCTGCCGCATTGAGCCTGTCGGGCTGGACGCGGCAGCGGGTTGGATCAGCGCGCGGCGATCACGCTGGGAGCAGCGGCTAGACCGGCTGGGCGATTTGCTGGAAGAGGAAGAGCGATGAAATGGAGGTTCGACGCGCCGAACAATGGGCGAATGCTGACGGCTCTCGGAGAAAATTATCTCGCGCGAGATCGCGGCGCCCACGCCAACGAGGAATCAGCTTGCAACCAATACGTGCAACTAGCGACTTTGATCGCGTTCCCAGGGTTGAAGAATTTTCATGCTGGCCATCCCCGCAGCAGTTGCGGACTGGATGCCCATCTCCGTGTCTTCGAAGACGAGGCAGTCGGAAGGCTCAACGCCAAGCTGCTGCGCAGCTGTAAGGAACGGGTCGGGCGCGGGCTTGCTCCTGGCATAGTCGCCCGCGCAGACCAGCGTAGCGAACCGGTCGAGCAGACCCAATGCTGCGAGCGATCGTGTAACCGAATCGCGCGTAGATCCGGACACAACCGCCATCGGCAATTTGGTTCCAGCCCAGTTGCGCTCGATCTCGGCCAGCACCTCCGGCACGGCGCGCAGGTCCGGCAGCATCTCGTAATAGAGCTCCTCTTTGCGGTGCTCCACATCGGCGATGGGCATGGCGATGCTCTGCTGGCGGCCCAGTGTGGCGATGATCTCCGCCGCGGGCATGCCGCCCCAGGCATAGAAGATGTCCTCGGGGAAGTCGCAGCCGTGCTCACCCAGCGCGCGCTTCCACGCGACGTAATGCAGCGGCATGGAGTCGGCGATGGTGCCGTCGCAGTCAAAGAGGAGCGCCTTGAAGGGGCCGGGAGGAAGTTGGAGTGTCATCTCATCTTCCCAGGTGCCCGAAGGCGAGGCGCCTGGGGCACCCAGCATTCGATCTTGATGAGCGTCTCGAGTAACTAGCCACTAGCACCTAGTCCCCAGTCTCTCGGTCTACTTCAGCTCGATGCCGGCGAAGAAGTAGCCGATCTCAAACGCCGCGGTCTCCTCTGCATCAGAGCCGTGGATGGCGTTCTCGCCGATGGAGGCGGCGAACTTCTTGCGGATGGTGCCTTCCTCGGCCTGCGCGGGATTGGTTGCGCCCATCAGCTTGCGCAGATCGGCGATCGCGTTCTCTTTCTCAAGCACCATGGGGAAGATTGGGCCGGAGCTCATGAACTCCGTCAGCTCGCCGAAGAACGGGCGCGCGGCGTGCACATAGTAAAAGCCCTCGGCCTGTGCTCTGGAGATGGACATGCGCTTGATAGCGACGATCTTGTAGCCGGCCTTTTCGATCTCGGCGAGAATGGCGCCGGTGTGCCCCTTGCGGACCGCGTCCGGCTTGACGATGCTGAATGTGCGCTGACTCAAAACTCTCTCCTGGCGCGAAATATGCGCTGTTTTCAGTGTACAGTCTGGCGGCGAAAGTTCGTCCGGGCACGTCCAACAGAACAATGCGGTGGACACGGTGGATCTGGTTTGTTGGCTGCGCGGCGTGGGTGATTGACGCGGCCGTGAGCGTGCACCTGCACGATGCTGCACATGCCAAGCTTGCCCTAATGGTGGCGGCGGTGTTCCTTGTCGCAGGAGTGTTCTATCCAGCGCGGAAGCAGTGAAGAGCAAAAGGAAAGCGTGACGCGAATTGCGCCACGCTCCTGTGAATCGCGAATTCGGTTTACGCCTTGCCCAGCACCTTCGCCATCATCTCGCCCATCTCCGCCGGCGACTTGACGACGTGAATGCCCGCGGCAGACATCGCCGCCATCTTGCTGGCTGCAGTGCCCTCGCCGCCGGAGATGATCGCCCCGGCGTGGCCCATGCGGCGGCCCGGAGGCGCCGTCTGCCCGGCGATGAAGCCGACGACAGGCTTCTTCACGTGCTCCTTGACGTAGGCCGCGGCAGCTTCTTCATTGGTGCCGCCGATTTCGCCGATCATGATGATGGCCTCGGTCTGCGGGTCCTCGTTCAGCAGCTTCAGCGCGTCAATGTGCGTGGTGCCGATGATGGGGTCGCCGCCGATGCCGATCGCGGTCGATTGCCCGATGCCGCGAGTGGTGAGCTGGTAGACCGCCTCGTAGGTCAGCGTGCCCGACTTCGACACGATGCCGACCGAGCCCTCTTTGTGAATGCGGCCGGGCATGATGCCGATCTTCGCCTTGCCGGGCGAGATGACGCCGGGGCAGTTCGGTCCGATGAGGCGCGACCCCTTGCCGTTTGATCCGCTGCGCTTCACGATCTCCCACGCCTTCACCATGTCCAGCGTTGGGATACCCTCGGTGATGCAGACGATCAGCGGCACGCCCGCGGCGGCGGCTTCGAGAATGCCATCGGCTGCGAACGGCGGCGGCACAAAGATCATGGTCGCGTTGGCGCCGGTCTCCTTCACGGCCTCTTCGACGGTGTTGAAGACGGGCCAGCCCTCATGCGTGGTGCCGCCCTTGCCCGGCGTGACGCCGCCGACCACGATGTCATTGCCGAACTGCTTGGCGTACTCCGCGCAGCCCTTCGCATGAAAGGTGCCTTCGCGGCCGGTAATTCCTTGGACGAT
>DATCBR010000409.1:0-4056 GCA_036511765.1 Acidobacteriaceae bacterium
GGAAGAATGCGCCGACGGCGAAGGCGATCGAGTCTACGCGCGCCTGCCAGACCTGCTTCTTCTTGAGCGGCGGCATCACGTCGGAGCGGGTCTTGCCCATCAATTCCGCGACAGGGACAATCTCGTAGCCATGCGCGCGCAGTGCGTCGATGAGCACAGGCAGCGCATCCACCGTGGCCTGGCGGTTGCCGCCGCCGTCATGCAGCAGAATGATGGAGCCTTTCATCCACGGCTTGGTGTCCATCATGGCGATCTGCTCGAAGACGCTGTTGACGATCTCCTGCGGACTCTTGCGCGGGTTCTCGTCCCAGTCGTCGGTGTCGATCTTGTCGCCGACAATGATGTAGCCCAGGCCCTGGATGCGCGCGGCGGGCGCGGCCTGGTCGTTGGTGTCCGGCTCCTGGTCGATGGAGTAGGGCGGGCGGAAGTAGAGCGGTTCCACGCCAAGTTCCGCTGCGAAGAGCCGCTCCGTGAGGTTCAACTCGAGATCGGCCGCGGACCTGGAGATTGCGCTGATGTCGGGATGGCTCCAGGTGTGGTTGCCGACCTCGTTGCCTTCGCGGTAGATCCGCTTCAGGTCGCCAATATCGTTCAGAGCCTCTTCGCCAATGACGAAGAACGCGCCGGAGACATGCTTCTGCTTGAGGATGTCGAGGATCTTCGGCGTCCACGTGGGGTCGGGGCCGTCGTCAAAGCTGAGGGCAACCTGCTTCGGACGGTAGCCGGTCTGGTTGACCGTGTAGGAGAGCGGGTAGGTGTCCATCGTCTCGTCGGTGACGGAGCGATACCCGATGGGGATGGAGTCGTCATCGTCCATCGTAACCGTGCGATGGCCTGTCTGCGTCTTGCGCGTGATGTCGAGGATGTCGCCGAAGCCCTCGGTGTCGACGTCGTAGCCGGGCTCCACCTGCGCCAGCGCCTTCACCGGGTCTGACGAGACAGGTTTATCCCAGATCTTCCAGAGCGAGTTGTCCTCCTGTCCCAGGCGCCAGAGGGCAAAGGTCTCAATGCCCAGCGCGCGAGCGGCGCGCATCTCATTCTGCGCGGTCACCGCATCCAGGAACCAGACCTGATGGCGGACGTGCGCATCTTCATCGTCGTATGCGAGGTGCGCATTCAGCGAGTCGGAGTCCAGCTCCACGTCCGCCTCGGCGTCCATCGCCGCCTGCCATGCCTCCTGCGTAGAGATCTCCTGTACACCAAGCGTCTTCGGTTCTTGCTGTTTGTGTCCCTTCTTCGCCGGCGGAGGAATGGCGGTGGTCCAGTCGTAGCCATAGCTGCCGATGGCGCAGATCGCCTTCTCTTTCGGCACAATCTTCAGCACGTTCTTCAGGTTGTCGACAAACCAGTCCTGCGAAGCGATGGGGCCGGGACTGCTGCCGGTCTGGTGCTGGTCGTAGTTCATCAGGAGCAGGCCGTCGGAGTGGTCGGCCATGTATTTGAGGTCGAAGTCGTCATCGCTTACCGGCGTATTGACATAGAGACGCAGGTTGCGGCCCGGCGCATGAAAGTCGGCGTAGAGTGCGGTCAGCAGCGCCATGTAGCCCTGCTGGGCCTCCGTGGGGACCTCCTCGAAGTCGATGGAGATGCCGCGATAGCTGGGGTTGGCCGCCAGAAACCGGTCGAGCTGCTGGAGAAAATTTGTTCGGGCGTCCGGATTGGTCAGAAAGGCGCCGATCGATGGTAGAAACTCATTTTTTACCGGATCGAAATTGTTGATCAGCGGAAAGATTTCTGCAGGGGTTGGGTCATTCGCTACAGACTGGATGACACGTGCCACGCGGTTCTCGTGATCGACAGGATGCACACCGCCAGAATCCACAACATCGAACGGCCGGTTGTCCAGGCTGTACGAGGTGAGCGTGCCGTCACCAGAGACCACGTGCAGCCACTCCGGGAAGAGCAGGTCAATCTGGCGGATGTGTTGACGCAGCGAAGAGTAGCTGGCCGGATCGTCCTCCACATAGTAGGCGGCGCGCAGGCCCTCGCCGGAATTCAGGATCACGTCTGAGGGCTTCAGGTCTGACCCCCTGTGCGGGGAGCGCCGCGGCGGCTTGGCGCCGCGCGGGGATGTGCCTTCCATCGGCAGCGGCGCGTAGTCATGCTTGGGTGTTGTCAACAGCAGTTCGGGCAACGGCGTCATCTTCACCAGGCTTACGGTGAAGATCGCCCCGACCACCACGCCGGTAACGGCGAGCACGTCGAAGACGCGGCGCAGCCGCTTCCAGCGTTTCCGTTGCGGATCGTAGAAGACCTGCTTGCTCATAGCTCCTGGCTCTTCAATACCGGCGTACTGCGCGCAACGGGCGTGCGGTTAACACGACCGCACTGGGAGGGTGCGCCATCGTCTATCGTAATGCAGCCGGTTCCGGAGAGCCTAGACGAACTGGGCGCACAGACCGCTGTGCCGCACGCGGCACCCAGTATGATGCTGCTTGATGAGCGCAGACAGAGGACGGTCCCAGCTGGGCGCGATGTTCAGCGCCGGCGCGGCGCTGGTCGCCGGACTGCTGCTGCGGCTGTGGTTCCTCCGGCACTACTCGCTCGTCACCGGCGACAGCCTGCTCTACGGTGAAATTGCAAAGAACTGGCTGCTGCACGGCATCTACGGCTTTACGGACACGAACGCTGCCGGCGCGACCACCATCCGGCCCACGCTGATCCGGCTGCCCGGATATCCGCTGTTTCTCGCTGCCTGCTTCCGCATCTTCGGCATGGAGCACTACCGCGCAGTGTTGCGCGTGCAGGCAGTGGTCGACCTTCTGACGTGTGCGCTGGCCGGACTGACGGTGCGCTGGTTGTTTGGGGTGAGGGCTGCGCTGGCAGTTTTGTGGCTGGCCGCGCTGTGCCCCTTTACTGCGAACTACGCCGCGGCTCCGCTGACCGAGACGCTGACACTGAATGCGATGGCGCTGGTCTTCTATGCATTCCTGCGATGGCAACAGGCGGGCTGTGGCCTTGGTCGCTGGTTCTGGATCATGGGCGCGGCGCTGGCCTGGTCCATCCTGCTGCGGCCTGAGCAGGGCCTGCTCACAGCGGCGGTGCTGCCGGCCGTGTGGGTCGCCGCGCGCCGTGCCCATTGGCTGAATCTCAACTTCCGGCGGACGATGCTCTCAGTTGTTCTGGCCGCGCTGTGCGCGGTGCTGCCGCTTGCCCCCTGGACTGCGCGCAACTGGAGCACCTTCCATGTCTTCCAGCCGCTGGCCCCGCGCGACGCCGTCAATCCCGGCGAGCTCGATCCCATAGGCTTCAATCGCTGGTTCCGCAGCTGGGGCATGGAATACGAATCGACGGAAGAGGTCTACTGGAACTACGGCGGCTTTCCCGTCCTGCTGAGCGATCTGCCGACACGTGCGTTCGATGCGGACTCGCCTGCGGCCACGGCGGCGCTGCAGGCACAGACCGCTTCCCTGCTCGCCGGCTACAACAAGACGATGGCAGTCACGCCACAGATCGACGCGCGCTTCGGCGTACTCGCGGCGCAGCGCATCCGCGCGCATCCGGTCCTTTACCATGCGGGACTGCCATTCGCGCGGGTCGTGGACATGCTGCTCCGCCCACGCACTGAGCTGCTGCCCACTCCGCTGGACTGGTGGCGCTGGCGCGTCTATCGCGGACAGACTCTATTTGCGGGCGGATACGCCGCATTGGATCTCGCGTATCTCGTGCTCGGCATCGCGGGCTTTCTCGCATGGAAGCGGCGACGCTGGTCGCCTGTAAACCGCTCCAACTACGCGCCGCTTGCGTTAGCGATGCTAGCTACAATCCTGCTACGCCTTGCGCTGCTGCTTACGCTCGACAACTCCGAGCCGCGCTACACCCTGGAACTCTTTCCTGTGCTCTTCGTCTTTGCAGGCGCATTGTTCGCGCGACGGCCGAGCCCGGACGCGAGATAAGCGCCTGCGGCAAGAGATAAGCGCCTGCGGCAAGAGATAAGCGCCTGCGGCAAGAGATAAGCGTCCGCGGCAAGAGATAAGCGTCCGCGGCAAGAGATAAGCGTCCGCGGCAAGAGATAAGCGTCCGCGGCAAGAGATAAGCGTCCGCGGCAAGAGATAA
>DATCBR010000410.1:0-13363 GCA_036511765.1 Acidobacteriaceae bacterium
CAGCAGAACGGGCAGCAACAGCAGAACGGGCAGCAACAGCAGAACGGGCAGCAACAGCAGAACGGGCAGCAACGAAATGGTCTTCGCGGGCCCCAGAACGGGCCGCAGCCGCAGCAAAGTGGCCAGCCGCAGCAGAATGGCCAGCAGCCGCAGCCGACTGGTCCGCCGCAGAACGGCGGCCGGGACCAGCAGAATGGTTCCTTCCGGCAAAACGGGCAGCAGCCGCAACCATCGGACATGCAGGGCCAGAGGACGCGCGGGCTGCAGCAGAATAGTGCGCCGGGCAATCCTCAGAACCCGGTGCAACCGCAGCAGAGCAATACACCGGCAGTGCAGACGCAGCCAGCGGCGGGGCGACCTGCCTTTGATCGGTCGCAGCACACAGTGCCACAAGCTGTAGAGCCGCAGCAGCCGCCCCAGCAAGGCGGTCGACCGGGCTTTGATCGCTCACAGCACACTGCGCCACAGACCGTAGAGCCGCAACAGCCGCGCTCGGCTCCGTCACAACAGAACATGGCACCGCAGCAGAGCATTCAGCCGAACCAGGCGCCGCCGCCGCGGTTTACGCCGCAGCCGCAGAACAACCAGCAGATTCAGCAGCGGCCGACGTACTCGCAGCCGATGCAGCCACAGCATACCGAGCCGATTCATCCGGCGTACACGCCACCGCCACAACAACCGCATTTCTCGCCGCCGCCAGCGGAGCCGCGCTATTCACCGCCGCCTCAGCAGCCGCACTTCTCGCCTCCTCCGCCGCCTTCTCCTCCACCGGCACCACATGTGAGCGCGCCGCCGCCGAGTCCGTCCCCTGTGGGACGCAGGTAGCAGCGCAGGTTATTGCAGCAGGGTTGTCTCCGGCACGGCGCGGGGGATCAGCGCGCGATAGAGGCTGGCGGTCTGCTCTAACGTGAGGGACTCGGCGCGGGCCTGCGCGAGGATGGCTGCGGGCCACGCGGCGCGGAGGACTTCAGGCGAGTAGCCGGCGGCGCGAAGGTTGTTGGAAAGTGTCTTCCGCTTCTGCGCGAAGCAGGATTTCAGGAAGGTGTCGAAGCCGGCGGCGTCGACCCGGAGCTCACGGAAGCGCGGCGCGAAGTCCAGACGCAGCACAGTGGAATGGACCTCAGGCGGCGGCGAGAAGGCAGTAGGTGGCAGGGAGAAGAGCGGCTCGACGTGCGCGTGGAGCTGAGTTGTGGCCGAGAGCAGGCCATAGTCGCGTGAGCCGGGCTGTGCGGCGAGGCGGTCGGCGACCTCACGCTGGACCATGATGACCGCACGGGCAATGGCGCTGGGGGCTGTTGAGCCGCTGTTGCCGTGCGCGAGATCTATCTTGCCGCGGGCGCAAGCGAAGAGGCTGAGCAGGATGTCTGAGGTGATGTAGTAGGGCAGGTTGCCGACGACGTCCGCGGTCTCGTTGAGCGGGATGAGCGAGGCGAGGTCGGTTTTGAGGATGTCGGCCTCCAGCACCTCGACGTTCATGGCGTGACGGAAGTGGAGCTGCAGCTCGGTCACGATGGTGCGGTCAAGCTCAATGGCGATGAGGCGGCGGCAGCGCGCGGCCAGAATGGAAGTGATCGCGCCGTGGCCGGGGCCGATCTCAATGACGGTGCGGTTGCGGACATCGCCGAGGGCATCGGCGATGGCGGTGCGGGCGCCGTCGTCGACGAGGAAGTTCTGACCGAGTTTGGGTTTACGGAAGAGGCCCATTGCTACCCCCTCCCCCCCCGTAAAATTTTGCACCTAATAGAAAACAGGGCACTTGCGCTACATAATAGATATTGCAGGGGTTACGCGGTTCCGCTGAAGAATCAGAGACTTGCTGGCAGAGGCTAAAGTTCTCAGATTTCCCCATACTTCTATTGTACGCCGCGCAGAAAACTAAACTGCCAAGTTTATCGCTAATGGGATGAGTGAGTTAGACGGGTTTGGGGGTTGACAGGGACTTTAGTGCGTGGCGTGGCGCGGCGGCGGCGCGGGCGCGGGCGGCGGGGAGCAGAGGCGAGGATAGCTTTTCGTAGAGAGCGAAGAGGAATTCCATGCGGTCGCGGTCGGAAGTGAAGCAGACGTGAGAAGCTTCAGCGCGTAGAGCGTGGCTCGCAAGTCAGGTCTAGTTGCCTTGCATGATTTGTCGCGTAGATGAAAGAAATCTTCCAAATATCGTTTACCGGGCCAGTCGCCAAGGTCGTCAGGTCCGTGCTCCAACCCGAGACTTTCTTCACAGACGCTGCATCAGTCGGTGCTTCTGAGAGTAGAAGATCGGCGAACTGCTCTAGTTGACTCTCCAACTCTTGTATTGCCGACATAAAATTCACTTCATCATAAAGGCTGTTCTTGTCCTTCGCCACAGCGGTCGCCCACAACACCACCATATCGAGGTCTTGCCTGACAATCGTTTTGTTCTGCTCCAGCTGTTTCCCCTCGGCATAGCTGATCGGCAAACCTTCAATGTTTACGGTCTCGATGAGCTTATGCCACTGCGCTTCGTTGGCTGTCACGCTGTGCAACGCGGCATTAAATTGCGCAAGCGTCGCCCCCGTCATTTGCTGGCCAAATCCGGATCGAACAGCACAAACAGGCAGCAGGAGCAAAGCCGCAAACGCAAGTTTTCGCATGGGCTGAATTGTATCTTGGCCGCCGCAGTTTCCGGTCTCGCAAGACCGATTATGGGCTTGCGTAAGAGACCGCTAAAGACGACTAGCGTTTACTTGCCGAGAGGCGGCGCAGCCCATCAATGTAGATGACCGGAGAAGCCTTCTCTTTACGAGCTACCGCCTCATTCCGAAGTTTGGCGATCGCTTTTTTCTTCTTCGCCATCGGCGCGCCCACATCGACAACGACATAATAGGCTTCGTGCGTCTCTTCGGCAGTTTTATAAGCTTCGAGCTGGCGCGTGTAGCCGTTCATAAGCTTCTTGTTCGTCGACAGTTTTATTTCCACTAAAACGCGGCCTTGATATCCGCTCGCCACCTTGAAATCGACCGGCCCGGTCCCGGTCTCCGCCTCAGGGGTGATATCGAGATTGTTGGCTTTGCAGTAAGAGTGCGCGGCTGCGAAAAAGATCATCTGCGCAGACTTTTCCGGTCGTGGTTCGCCGTTATAGTACAGCTCTTCCGAATACCTCCGGTCCTCGATTAGGAAGCGGAATTGTTCAATGATCTGTTCGACAACGGTGGCGACGCCGGGTAGGTCCAGGCGGGCCGGTCGTTCGATGTTCAGCGGTTGTTTCTGTGCAAGATCGACAAGCAACTGCCGCCAAAAGAGCTCGCCGCGTGGGTCGCCCTTCAAGTCATATGCCGAGCGCTCCGCGCCATGGATCATTTGCAAAAGCGTCTCGAAAGCTTCGCGGTCTTCAAGGGCCCACTCTCGCACTGCTTCTTTGTCTCTCAGAGTTCTGCTACGCCACAGTTGAGCAATTTGATCGTTTACACGGCCTCTGATCTCTGCGCTCTTTGAAGCCGCCGCCGACACGTCTTCCCAGGAGGTTGCGATCGGCAGGTCCCGCAATACATCCGATGGAACCAAAATTACAGGGACCTTCCCTTTCGCATAGGAATTCCGTGGCAGCATTGCTTCATACGATTTGCCGTTCTTGAGCCGAATGGTGAACTCCTCTAGGGGGACGGCTAAACCGCTAAGGATGCGCGCGTTGAAACTCAGCAGCGCGTCAAGAATAATGTTTGTCGTCATGTCGCTTATGCGGTCGGGACCGAAATTGTCCTCGAACAGCGCCATTGCCACGAACAGGTCCGGGTCTTGTACGCCCAAATCAACAATGGCTTTCGCTGTCTCTAAAACCTGGCCGGTCATTGCATCACCCGAGCCGCTGCCCGAAATGGATTCAGCGCCATACCCCAGGCAGGTGCCTTTGATCTCAGGAAAGGAGAGTAGTCTGCGAACATTGCGCCAGTAGGTGTCGGTATCATCCTTCACCTTGGCCGCACGAAGCAGTGCTATCGCATTCTTGAAGTGCGCTAGATAGGTCTGCCGCGCAGCGCCGGAGATTTCCGGGTGTGCGCTGTCTTCCAGGAGGAGCGGGTCGATGAACAGGCGCGTGTCAGCGTTTAGCGTCGGGTTTAGAACCCCAGCTTTGACGAGAACCTCCGCGTCGATTTTGAAATGCTCGGAAAACCGGGCTGGATTCCTGATCTTCGCCATGTGGTGATCTTCAATTAGAAACCCTATAAGAAGAAGGAAATAATGAACACCGACGTTGCACCATCGGAATGAGCCGTAATTGTTCCGATAGTGCCAAGCTTTGCTGGCCTCGTCGTAGAATTCGGTCACTTCGCCTGCGGCTTCGCTCAGGCCGGCGGCAGCGAGGTTGCGTCCCGCTGAGCGGGACGCGGGTTGATGTTCGGGCTAGCCCGGACCTATCTCAGAGGCAAAGGCAGATACGGAGATTGTGATACGCGATCCGACCCATGCGCGTGCTGATGCCCGCGCATGAATGGGGCACCCAAAACGCAACTACGCGGATCCTTCGATTGTGCGCGCTACGCGCTGCGCCTCAGGATGACGGCAGTCAGGGTAGAACGGTTCGATCAGCGGCGGTAGCGTGGATTTCGTCGGGGTCCTTCGACTTCGGCGCGGACTAATGTCCGCGCCTTCGCTCAGGATGACAGAGTGGGGGCGGGCGTAATGTCCGGGCTGAAGCCCGCTGCACCTCCGCAAGGCAACCCACCCTTCGCTGCGCGAAGGATGGGCCACCCGGCATTGTTCATCCCACCCGTGAGCATTCCCGCCAAGCGTGACCGCTCACGGATGGGGCACCCCGACATTGGGGGCCGTGCGAAAAAAAGCAGGTCCTTCGACTGCCCGCGGCGCGGGACTTCGCTCAGGATGACAAGCGAAAAGACGACAAGCAGATTCCTCCGCGTTCGATCCCGCTGAGCGGGACCGAACGCTGCGGAATGACAAAGGGAGGGATAGCCCACTCAAGCTGAGCTTGGGTGGGGTACCCAAATGCAAGTGCGGGGATTCTTCTCCGCTTCGCGGGATCAGGATGACGGCGGTTCGGTTGGCCGGGGCTGAAGCCCGGATTGATTTGCGCTGCTTTTCCGCGGGCTGAAGCCCGCTGCTCCTCCGGCTCCACTGCTCGGACGCCGCGAAGGCCGTCAATTGGGGCGGGAGGCGGGGTCGATGGGGAGATGGAAGAGTTCGTCCTGGAGAGACTCTTTGGCGGGCTTTTCCTTCTCGGTGGAGGGTGGGCGGCGCGAGGGCGAGGTGATGACGGCGAGCAGATGCAGTTCGGCGATGGCGGCGCGGGGGACGTAGAGGCGCTGGGTGTTGGAGCGGGTGTCGGGCGGTGTGAGGAAGAGGCCGGCGTCCTCGGTGAGCGCGTCGAGCAGGGTGAGGTCGATGGGGGCGAGGCCTTCGAGGAGGTCGCCGGAGGTGAACATGAGGCGGATCCAGAGGCCCTCCTGACGCGGGCGGGCGAGGAAGCTGCGGCGGGTGAGGCGCTCGGGGTCGCGGGTGTCCGAGAGGTTGAAGTCGCGGACGAAGCTGACGAACTTAACGTCGGCGAGGGGCAGGGGGAGGATGCGGCCGGAGAGGTCCAGGAGGTCCAGCGTGGCCGAATGGACGAAGCCGCTGGCGGGCAGATAGCCGGGCAGGACGTCTCCAGTGAAGCGGCGGACGAGGACCTTCTTGCGCGAGCTGGGTATGGTGGCGGGCATCCGGTGGAGCGATTGTAGAACGGACCGGGTCCTACAGGGACTCGAAGTGCTTGGGTCTCGAGCTATAAGCTAAAGAGCTATAAGCTGACAGCTTAATCTGACCCTGTCCGCAGAGAGCGCGTACAGGGGTGGAGACTTGAAGGTGGTTAGGGTCTCGATCTATAAGCTGACAGCTTGGCTGCACCAAGTCCCCAGCCAGCGCGTAGGGATGTGGCACCTGGTAAGTGGGATGGAGCACCCGGCTCTCAGAATCGAAAGAGACAAAAAGGGGGCCAACGTCTGGCAATCCGCAAGAAACCGTGCTAAAATCGGGTTTTGTGCGCCGTGTTCAAGCCTGTGTAAATAGCTGATTTTCAGGGGCTTGAGAGCGGTTGAAGACCTCGGCGCAAAGCCGGGAAGAGAGAAGACCAAAACCCGCTATGGCCGATTATATCTACCTGCTTGAGAGCCGTCTTTCCGCAGCGCAACAGAGGGCACTTCTGGCGGTACGGGAGGTCGCCCGGCAAAAGGGGATGACGGTCTTCCTGGTAGGTGGTGCGGTGCGCGACCTGACGGCAGGTTCCCCGGTGCGCGACCTGGACGTGGTGGTGCAGGGCAATGCGCTGAAGCTGCGCAAGGACCTCGAGAAGTCGGGCGGAGTGATCTCGGGGGACAACGAGAGCCTGCAGACGCTGTATGTGCAGTATCCGGGCAATGTGCGGCTGGAGGTGGCGAGCGCGCTGGACGTGCAGTTCCCCAAGCCGGGCAAGCCCCAGGTGAAGCCGGCGAATCTTCTGGACGATCTGCGGCGGCGCGATTTTACAGCGAATGCGATGGCCCTCTCGTTGAATGAGGGGTCTTACGGGCTGCTGATGGACCCGCTGAACGGTGTGGCGGACATTGAGAGCAGACAGTTCCGGCTGGTGAGTCCGTATGGGTTTATCGAGGACCCGGTGCGGATGGTGCGCGGCGTTCGGCTGAACGCGCGGCTGGGCTGGGCGTTTGAAGAGCGCACGCAGCAGCGCTACGAGACGGGCAAAAGCGAAGGCTACATCTCAGCGATGAACGCGTTCCAGCGCGGGTATGAGGCCGAAGAGATTGCGCATGAGGACGACCCGCTACGCGTGCTGCGGGCGCTGGAGCGCGAGGGCTGGATGAAGCAGATCGCGCCGGCGTGGGGTTCCGCGAAGGCGAACGTGAATGAGATGGAAAAGCTGCGCGAGGCGCAGGGGCAGTTGCAGGTGCGCGGCATTGAGGCGGACGTGTCGGCGGTGCAGTTCCCGCTGATTACGGCGAAGATGCAGCCGAAGGACGTGAAGGCCCTGAAGAAGAGTTTTCCGCGGCAGGGCTTTGTGAAGGAAGTGGAAGCGCTGGAGGCGGAGGGCAAGAAGTTTGCCGCGGAGCTGACGTCGAAGGCGATGACTGCGCCGTCGGCGGCGTGGAAGCTGCTGATGCGCGCGCGGCCGGAGGCGATTCTTTACGCCGCGTATGCGGTGAAGAGCGCGCCGGTGCAGAACAAGTTCAAGGCGTTTTATACGGAGTGGCCACAGGCACGGCAGAGGATTCCGTACCAGACGATGCAGGAGATGCGAATTGTTCCGAGCCTGCCGATTTACGAGGAGCTGGTGGACAAGCTGTTCTTCGAGTTGATGGATGGCAAGCTCACCACGCCGGAAGAGACGAAGGCGTATCTGGAGCCGTATTCGCCGCCGGCGCCCCCGCCGCCGGTGCATCTGCGGCGCGCGCGCGGGACGAAGAAGGACGCCAAGCCTTCCAAGAGCAGGAAGAAGGCGAAGGCGGCGGTTGAAGGTGTCGACGGACTGGACGAGGCGGCTGCGGCGGAGTTGACGGCTGCGCTGGCGAAGTCGATGGCTGAGGGCGGCGACGCAAGCGGCGGCAAACTGTCGGCGCTGGAGTTGAAGGGGTCCGCGGGGAAGAAGGGCGCGAAGGCGGCTGCGGCGCCAGTTCCGGCGAAGGGCAAGGCTGCGGAGACGAAGCCGGTTGCAAAAGAGCCGGCGAAGGCAGTTGTGGCCGCGAAGAAGGCGGAGCCAGTGAAGACGGCTGCGAAGAAGGCCGTCCCGGTGAAGGCCGCGGCGAAGTCCGTTGCGAAGTCCCCGGCAAAGAAGGCTGCAAAACCTGCGCCGAAGAAGGTTGCCGCGAAGAAGCCGAGCAAGCCGGTTGCAAAGAAGGTCGCGAAGCCCGCGGCCAAGGGCGCAAAGAAGCCTGCCGCAAAACCGGTGAAGAAAAAGAAGTAGAAGCGCGGACAAGTCGAGCACAGAAGGCCCCACAGGTGTGGGGTCTTTCTATATGGGCCAAGGGTAGGGGGAACGCGGCGCGCATCTGAGTGGATTGTGCGCGTGGACGTGCATACGGAGGCGGGAATGGTGGTTGCGGTGCTGGTGGGATCGATGCGCAGGGACCGGATGGGCGACCGTGCGGCAAAGTGGGCGATGGCGCAACTGGAGAAGCGCGGGCATGAGGCCATCCGCGTGGATGCGGCGGAACTGAGGCTGCCGCTGCTGGACCGGATGTGGAAGGAGATCAAAGATCTCAAGGCGGACAAGCTCGGGGACGATGCAGAGCTGTTTGCGAAGCTGAAGCCGCTGGCGGAGCTGTATGCGCGTGTCGACGGCTTCCTGATCGTGAGCGGTGAATACAACCACTCGGTGCAGCCGGGGCTGGCGAACCTGATCGACTATTTTCTGGAGGAGTATTTCTGGCGGCCGTCGGCGATCGTGTGCTACTCGCAGACGGCGTTTGGCGGTGTGCGCGGGGCGATGCAGTTGCGCGCGCTGCTGGCGGAGACCGGGATGACATCGATTCCGTCGATCCAGCCGATTCCGCAGGTGCAGAATGCGCTGAGCGCGGAGGGCGTGGCGCTGACACAGCAACTCGCGGAGAAGACAGGCAGGTTCTTCGAGGAGTTCGACTGGTACATGCGCGCGATGCAGGCAGAGCGAGCGAAGGGCGTGCCGTACTGAAAGGGTTCTGCGTTGCCGGAGTTGAAAAGCAGATTCCTCCGCATTCGCCTTCGCTTGCGCGAGAGGCGAATGCTGCGGAATGACAACTCAATACGAGGGAATGTCAGGTCACTGGCAGAGGAGCAACAGGCCGAAGAGGATGGCCCAGAGCGCGCCCATGGAGTGCCAGTACCAAGCGGTGCAGTCGACCATGATCTGGCGGTTTTCGATGCTTTTGAAGGTGTGCAGGCCGCGAATGGCGACGATGAGGCCGAGGATGCCGGCGATGAGATGCAGCGCGTGGGCTCCGGTGATGATGTAGAAGAGGCCTAAACTGGAGGACTGCGAGGGGTAGGGCGCGCCCTCGGCGGAGAGCTGGTCCCAGGCGCTGAGCTGGCCGGCGACGAAGGCGATGCCGAGGACCAGCGTGGCGAGCAGCCAGGGCAGCGCGCGGCGGGAGATGGGTTTGCCGAGGCCGAGCCATTCTTCCATGGCGTCGATGGGATGGAACATGCGACGGCGCGCGACCTCAACGGTGGCAGAACTGATGAGCAGGATGGCGGTGTTGATCCAGAGGATTGGCGGAAGCTTTGTCGGCAGCCAGGTGCGGACGTAGTGGTTGTACGCGTCGATGTGGGCCGCGCCGCGGGTGAAGAAGAATACGCCGACGATGCCGGCGAAGAACATGGCGACGGCGCAGAGGACGAGGAAGAGGTTGAATCGATAGGTGCGCAGGCGGGAGCCGGGACGGCGGTTGGGGCCGTAAGGGCCGGTCCAGCCATCGTTGTCGCCGCCGCCGCCGGTGCGCTTGAGGTCGCGGTCGTTGGGCGGGCGCCTGCCGTGGCCGCCGTCATGCTCGCCGGGGCGCTTGGGGCGGCGTTCGATTTCAGGAGGCGTGATTATGACCGGCATCGGTCACCTCGACGTGCGCGCGATGGGTAGAGCTTACTAGGAATGCGGACCGGGAGCTACTTGGCGGGCGGAGGGACGACCGCCTGCGCCATTGGATGCACCACGGCGCAGCGAAGGAGATTGAATTATGCTGGGAGTTCGCTAGAACATGCGGGGTGGCGATGCAGCCAGTCCAAGAATCCAAGGGCGGCTGTTCAAGCCCCGGCGGAGGAGAGAGATGCTTCGCTTACTGTTGCATTGGGTTGTGAGTGCGATTGCGCTGCTGATCGTGGCCCACGTGGTGCCGGGATTCGTGGTGAGCGGGTGGGGATCGGCGCTGATCGCAGTGATTGTGATCGGGCTGTTGAACGCGACCTTCGGACTGGTGCTGAAGGTAATTACGCTGCCGCTGGGGATTCTGACGTTCGGGATATTCTTCCTGGTGATTAACGCGATTGTGTTGAAGTTCGCGTCGGCGGTGGTACCAGGGTTCCAGGTGCTGACATTTGGCGCGGCATTCCTGGGCGCGCTGGTGCTGGCGCTGCTGCACATGCTGTTCGGCTTCCTGGCGCCAAAGAGGCGCGAGGCATAAGTCGAGGCGGGCGTGCGGCGTTAGTTGAGGCGGACAGCGACGCGGAACTGGAGCAGGACTGCCTGCGCCGGCTCGGCGAAGAGCGCGCGAGGCGCGGGTGCTGCGGAGCCATCCGCGGAGTCTGTGGCACGGCGGAGCGGATGCGGAGGCGCGTCGAGCGGATTGGCGGAACGATAGACAAAAGGACGTGACTGCCGCGGTCCGGATGATATGCGACGCTGAAGCTGGGTATATTCCATGGCTGCCTCCGTGGGCTGCTGTGGAGACAAGTGTAGGACGGAAGCGGTTCCGCAAGCGCGGCGAATAGGATGGTGCGGCGGTACGTTGGTACTGTGCGGTTGTGCGAGAGGGGCGGCGATCAGTATTCGGCTGGGTGTTTATGGGTGCGGACGATGTCGAGAAAGAGCTGGTGGACGCGCGGGTCGGCGGAGAGCTCCGGGTGGAAGGTGGCGGCGAGGATGTTGCCGGAACGCACGAGGGCAGGGAAGCCGTCGCGGGTGGCGAGGGTTTCGACGCCCGTGCCGGTGGTGAGGATGCGCGGCGCGCGGATGAAGACCATCTCCAGCGGGGCGCCGGGCAGCGCGGTGGGTTCGGTGAGGATGGCGGAGTCGATCTGGCGGCCGTAGGCATTGCGTTCTACGGTGATGTCGAGCGCGGCCAGAGAGCGCTGCGTGGGCGACTGAACGTGCGTGGCGAGCAGGATGGCTCCGGCGCAGGTGCCGAAGGTAGGCGTGCGGCGGACGTAATCCTGGAGCAGGTCGAAGAAGCCGCCGCGCTCCAGAAACTTGAGCATGGTGGTGGATTCGCCGCCGGGCAGGATGAGGCCGTCGAGGTTGGCCAACTGCTGTGGGGTGCGGACTTCGACTGGCTCGGCGCCGACCTCGCGCAGACGTTGCGCATGAACATCGAACGCTCCCTGTAGCGCAAGGACGCCGATGCGGAGCGGAGGTACGCTCACTTCGCCGCGCCGGGAGCCGGAGCTGCGGGTGCGGGCGATGCTGGCCCGAGGGTTGGGATGGGATGCAGGCTGCTCTGCAGGGCCTGATACTCCTTCTGCAACTGGTCGCGCAGGCCCGCGACGCGGGTGTTGCCGAGCTCGCCGAACTGGGTGTTGATCTGCGGCATCTTTTCGAGGAGCGCGGTGCCGGCTGGCGTCTTGTAGAAAGCCAGGATCGCGTCGAGTTGCTCTTCCGTGAAGGTCTTGACGTAGAGGTCGACGACGCCCGGCTTCATTGCGTCCCATCCGAGGTTGGCGTCGATCAACTGCGCTGCCTGCTTCTTGAAGTCCTCGATTTTGGCCTTCTGGTCCGCTGTGGCGTCAGGACCGGCAGCGCGGTCGGCGACGGTATCGATCTGCGTGGTGATGTTCGCGGCGATCAACTGGACGGTTTTCTGGGTATTGTTCAGGTTCGCCAGCTCTTCCGCTTTGGCGCGCTGCGAGGCCGCGTCCGCGCGTGCTACGGCTGGAAGCGTGAGGGCGAGGACGAGGGCTGCGATTGCTGCGGAGCGATTCATAGTGATCCTGAGTGGTGCGAGTTTTCTGTGTGCTACCAGCCTCTTGTCTGCATCATGTCTTGCTCTTCGATGGCTGCGGCGGCGAGGCCTTTCATGGTGCCGGTGACGGCCTCACTGGCTTCGGCGAGGACTTTGGGGTCGTTATAGTGCGCGGTGGCTAGAACGATGGCCTTGGCGCGCGAGACCGCCTCTGCATGTTCTTCAGGATTGCGCGGCTGGCCGACGTCGGCAGTTGTGCACAGGCCGAGCGTTGCGTCCTCTTGTCTCCATGCCTCGACATCGAGCGGCGTGGCGCGCTCCTTCATGAAGATTCCTGAGCCGACGAAGACGGTCTCAGCGCCCAGCTGCATCATCAGCGCTGCGTCGGCGGGGGTGGCGATGCCGCCGGCAGAGAAGTTGGGCACGGGCAGCTTGCCGGACTTCGCAACCATGCGGACCAGTTCGTACGGCGCGCCATGGACCTTGGCGGCGTTGTAAAGTTCATCGTCGCCCATGACGGTGAGCTGGCGTATCTCGCGCTGGATGGTGCGCATGTGCGTGACGGCATGGACGACGTCGCCGGTGCCGGGCTCGCCCTTGGTGCGAATCATCGCAGCGCCTTCTGCGATGCGGCGCAGGGCTTCGCCGAGGTTGCGCGCGCCGCAGACGAACGGCGTGGTGAAGGCGTGCTTGTCGATGTGGTAGGTCTCGTCGGCGGGCGTGAGGACCTCGGACTCGTCGATGAAGTCGACGCCGATGGCCTCCAGCACCTGCGCCTCGGCGAAGTGGCCGATGCGCGCCTTGGCCATCACGGGGACGGTGACGGCGGCCATGATCTGCTTGATGAGTTTCGGGTTCGCCATGCGGGCCACGCCGCCCTCGGCGCGGATCATCGCAGGCACTCGCTCCAGCGCCATCACGGAGATGGCGCCGGCCTGCTCGGCGATCTCCGCCTGCGCCACGTTCATCACATCCATGATGACGCCGCCTTTGAGCATCTCAGCGAGGCCGAGCTTGAGGCGCAGAGTCTGGCTGTGGGTTTGGGAGGCGTTGGTGGATTCGTGTGCCATGTCGATGTCCTTCACCCTTCCGGCTAAGGGGTATCCCCCACCCCCATACTTAAGTCTCAAAGTATCCCTTTGAAAGGACTTAGATCAGGAGGTATTGAGGCAAGTCGTTGATTTTCCGTTGATACTTTTGATTTTCCGTTGATACTTTGCGTTGGACGCTGAGATGCGGAACCAGCCCATTTCTGCCGCTCTTTCTATTTTAGCCGAATGGGCGCGGGAGTTTTGGCGTGGAAGTGGTGAGGGGCGAGTGGCTTGAAGGAAGAAACTTGACAGCCCCGCGAGAAGGACACAATTTGCGTCTGGCCGGGCACCAGGTGGGGCGGCCCAGTCAGGGGCATTCTTGCGCACGATCCCTCGCTGGGGATGACGGCATTCCACATGTCAACATCGAGAATGTGGGGCACCCGGCACCGATTCTCAACCCCACCGTCGTTGGGTCTCGAGCTTTAAGCTGACAGTTTGAACCCCGCCCGCGAAGAGCGCGTACGGATGGGGCGCCACGGCAAAAGGCAATACGGAGATTCTGGAGCTGCGCTCCAGAATGACGAGCCAAAGGGAGTGCGGGATCTCGCCTCTCCTGAATGACGAGCCAAAGGAAGTGTGGGGTCCCGCCGCTCCTGAGTGACGAGCCAAAGGAAGTTGGGGTCCCGCGCGGGATTCAGAACTCGATGCCGCGCTGGGCGAGGATGCCTTTCTGGTAGGCAT
>DATCBR010000411.1:0-5030 GCA_036511765.1 Acidobacteriaceae bacterium
TTGAGCCGGTCGAGCGCCGCGGGGATGTACTCGTCGCCGATGCGGTAGACGATGTCGATCTCTTCGCCCGTGTGCAGGTGGTGCATGCGCAGGCGATACTCCTGCGGCTCCGGCGGCGCAGGGGTGCGATGACGAAGCTCAGGACGGTGCACGTTGGAAGCTTTGGTGGCGGGAGTCAGGATGACGAGGGCTGCGAGCAGAGCGGTGGCCGCCGCGGTGCGCTTGAAAAGCATTGGGTATGTGGCTCCGGGGAAGGGTTTGAAGATCGGGCTCTCGAATCGGCAAATGAGATTTGCGATCGCCGATTCGCGCTGGCGAGTCACCTGTCCAGTTTAACGGCTGGGAAGGCCCGGTCAATCGCGCCTTAGTGTCATCTTTTTGTCGCAGATTGGCGGCTGGCGTGCCGCCATCGGTGCGAAGTGTCGCAAGTTGCTGAGGCGCCGCGCCTTGGCAGGACAGATGGGAGGGGGAGGGAACTGATCGGAGCGGCTTCGCTGGGGCGCTGCAGTCAACCGCTGCTCTATCGGGGACTCCGGCGGCGATTTGGACTCAGCAACTCAATCCGCGCAGCAATCGTCTATGATAGC
Source organism: Acidobacteriaceae bacterium (assembly GCA_036511765.1). Classification (GTDB taxonomy): domain Bacteria; phylum Acidobacteriota; class Terriglobia; order Terriglobales; family Acidobacteriaceae; genus Edaphobacter. Next base: position 588 of record DATCBR010000411.1, read on the forward strand.
AACGCATATGATAGCAACGCACCAAAAAATCTATCCCGTTGGGCTACAGAACTGCCAGCGGGCCCGAGGAATTCCGCCATGCGCAAACTCTTCTCGCTCTGCCTCGCCGCTGTGCTCTCGCTTACCTTCGCCCCGCTCCACGCTCTTGCCGCCACCGATGTAACCGGCACCTGGACCGGCAGTATCCAGATGGGCGACGCAGGCGGCGGTGGTGGCGATGGCATGCAACTCACCTTCACCTTCAAGCAGGACGGCGCCACGCTGACCGGCAGCGTGAACGGCGGACAAGGCGATCCGCTGAACATCAGCAACGGCAAGGTGGATGGCGACAAGATCTCCTTCACCATTGAATTCAATGGCACCACCATCACGCATGAAGGCACCGTCAACGGCGACGAGATCAAGCTGAACAGCAAATCCGGCGACGGGAACTTCCCGGCCATGGCGATGACGCTGAAGCGGGCCAAAGCCGGCGCAGCCCACTAGGTCCGTTCGGGTCACCCCCACGCGCGGCCTTCCCCCTGGACTCCGGCAATCTATGGGTTGAAGTGGGGAAACCGCGGGCCGGAAGGTATCTTTCCGGCCCCTTTCGGCGCTCCTGCAAATTCACCCCCATGATTGGGGCATCTGGCTGCGTACGCCATTACAACGAAAGAACAGTTGGCGGCCCGGGGCAAAAGCGGTACGATCCTTACCATGAAAGATATATCTACCGCATTAAGAGCAGTTTACGCGGGCGCTTGCTGTACTTTTTCTGCCCTCCTTGCCCCACTCGCCGCCCTGATGATTCTGGGGGCGTTTTCTTCCTCTGCCCTCGCGGCACCTCCCGCCCAACGGTCGTTTGAAGTTGCCACCATCAAGCCCAGTGATCCCCAAAACACCCCACCGGAGTCCATCAATATCTCGCCTGACCGTTTTCAGGCCGTGGGCATGACGCTCAAGGAGCTGATTAAGGTCGCCTGGGACCTGAACTACGGTGCCGAGGACCAGGTCGCCGGCGGGCCTCCCTGGGTCTCCTCCACACGGTATGACCTCAATGCGAAAGAGGACGCCGCTCTTGCCGCCGAGATCGCAAAGCTCCCCGACCACCAGCAGGGTGTGGAGATACGCGCCATGCTCCGCGACCTGATCACGCAGCGCTTCCGTCTCCATCTCCACCATGAGACGCGCCAGCTTGCCGTGTATGAACTGATGGTGAGCAAAGACGGTCCGCGGCTTTTACCCGCACCGGATCAGGCCCCGAAATCGGACGGCACACAGGAAAAACCCCGCCGCTGGATCCGCTTCGCCGGCGTCGGTCAGTTGGAGGGCTTTGGGGCGGACACCTCCACCCTCATCACTGTCCTCAGCATGCAGCCAGAGATCGGTGGCCGCCTCGTCCTGGACAAGACCGGCCTCACCGGCATTTACGACTTCACACTCAAGTGGACGCCGGACATGTTCCTCAACGCCAATCAGTCCACAGCCAACCCCGGCCCGTCTCTCTTCACAGCTCTGCAGGAAGAGCTGGGCCTGCGCCTCGACTCCGCCAAAGCGCCGGTAGATCGCATCGTCATCGACAGCGTAAGCCCGCCAGTCGCCAACTGATGGACGCTGCCCGGTCGTTGCCGGTGGTTCGTTTTTGAAGGATGCGCCGGCTTGTGACCGTTGCGGCAACTCTCGCAGCCCAGCTATCGATTGGCAGTTGAGACCTGAGGAGTCACTGCCCTACGCCCGTCTCCGCATCGGCAGCATCTTGCGCGGCGAACTCTGCACCGCGCCGGCCAGTTCCGCCACCGTCACGATGGGCACCGCCACCAGGCCCGGCAGATAATCCCGGCCCATCTGGGTTGTCAGCTCGCGCAGCGCCTCGCTGACATCGTCCCTGTCCAGCCCAAGCTCGCGGTCCAGATCGTCGCCCGGCAAAATCGGGAACCCCACCCGCGTGCGCTCTTCCAGATAGCCATAAACCGTGCGCGCAATTTCGGGGTCGAAGCCATGCGCGGCCAGCTTCTCCACAAAGGTCTCAACATCCTGCCCCGCGCGGTCGCGCCGCCTGCCGGCCTTCCGGCTCTGCGCGGAGAAGTACACCATCGCCAGCCCCGCCAATACCGCGAAGCCGACCATGAACACGGGCACCATCTGCTCGATGAGCCACTGCTGAATTCCGGCGAAAGACATTGCTGCACGACCAAGGGGGAGAAACTGAAGACCCGCAACCTGCAATCGAACCGCTACCTGTAGGCGGACCATGTCGAATCCCGGTGTCCGCCTGTGCGTCTAACTATACTGGGCGCAGGGCCTTTTTCATTCCCTGAAGATGTCGTTCAGGTCTGCTCTTTCGTAACTTACACCTATTTCAGGAAGCCACTCGAAAGCCCTCGGAGTTCAGGAGACCCTTCCAATCGCCACGCTGCTGCCATCGCCGGCCGATCTCACCACGCAGGCCCCGGCGCGCCTGCGCGACTCGCACGGTCGCGCCATCACCGATCTGCGCCTCTCCGTCACCGACCGCTGCAACTACAAATGCGTCTACTGCCGCACCGGCAACGAAGGCGCGCAATACACTGAGCTGCCCATCGCCGACTACCTGCGCATGGTGCGTATCCTGGTCTCGCTCGGCGTTGAAAAGGTGCGCCTCACCGGCGGCGAGCCGCTGCTGCGCTCCGGCCTGGTCGACTTCGTCGCGGAACTCGCCCAGCTGCGCACCGCCTTCCATCCCGACGGAACGCCCGTCGCGCCCGGTGACGAAGGCGGTCCCCTCGATCTCGCCCTCACCACCAACGGCCATCTGCTTAGCGATCTCGCAGCGCCGCTCGCCCGCGCCGGACTCAACCGCGTCACCGTCTCCATGGACGCCGTGGACCCCGACATCTTCGCCCGCATCACGCGCGTGCCGCGCAGCTATGAGCGTGTGCTCGCCGGTGTGCGCGCCGCGCAGGCCGCCGGCCTCGGCCCCGTCAAGGTCAACTGCGTGCTCCTCCGCGGCTTCAACGAGGCGCAGATCGTCCCCTTCGCCGAGTTCTCCCGCCGCGAAGCCGTCATCGTCCGCTTCATCGAGTTCATGCCGCTCGAAGAGGACCGAAGCTGGACACCCGACACCGTCGTCCCGATGGACGAGATTCTCGCGCGCCTCAACGCCTGGCGGCCCTCCTGCTCCACACCCGCCGGCCTGGTCGAGCTGCCGCAGCACGCTGCCAGCGAAACCGCCCGCCGCTACACCTTCGCCGACGGCGTCGGCGAGATCGGCATCATCGCGCCCGTCTCCCACCCCTTCTGCGGACACTGCAGCCGCATCCGCATCACCTCCGACGGCGCGCTGCGCACCTGCCTCTTCTCGCAATCCGACCACGACCTCTACGCCCAGATGCGCCGCGGCGCGAGCGACGAAGAGCTGTCCGCATGGGTACGCAACGTCGTCCAGCACAAGGAGGCCCGCCACCACATCGGCGAGCCAGAATTCCAGAAGCCCTCCCGCAACATGGTCCACATCGGCGGCTGAACCTTGGCCAAACCGCGCAAAAACCACCCGTACCGTTACTACTTGCATCCCCCATTTGCGGTATATCAACCGGTAACTAAAATATGATCTTCTCGGTTACGGAGGTGCCGCAGTTTGGGCGAGAAGCGCCAGTTCGCAGTCATTGAAAGCCGCCAGATGGACCATCTGCGCGTCTTCCATGAGGTCGCGCGCGCGCTCACCCAGTCGCTCGAACTCGAAGCCATCCTCCTCGTCATCATGGACAAGATGGCCCAGTTCTTCGGGCCGGAGCGCTGGTCCATGCTCATGGTCGACGAAAAAACCCAGGAGCTCTACTACGCCATCGCCGTCGGCGAGGACGCCGAGACCCTGAAGGGCCTGCGCGTTCCTCTGGGCGAGGGCGTCGCCGGCTGGGTCGCCACCACCGGCAATCCGCTCGTCGTCCCCGACGTCTCCATGGACGAGCAGTGGAGCGCATTTTCCAAGGCGCACCCTGAGCTGAACATCCAGTCCATCGCCTGCGTGCCTGTCCGCGCCGCCAACCAGACCCTCGGCGTCATCCAGTTGCTCAACAGTAAGCTGGATCTGCTCAGCGAATACTCCATCAGCTTCCTGCGCCTGCTTTGCGACTACGCCGCCATCGCCATCCAGAATGCCCGCTCCGTCGAGCGCATCCACGAGCTCACCATCACCGACGACTGCACCGGCCTCTTCAACGCGCGCCATCTCTACACCCTGCTCGATGAGCAGCTTGCCGAGTTCAACCAGAGCCATTCGCACCAGTTCAGCCTGCTCTTCATGGACCTCGACCGCTTCAAGCAGGTCAATGACACCCACGGACATCTGATCGGCAGCCGCCTGCTCTCCGAGGTCGGCGGCCTGATGAAGCGTTCGCTCGGCCCGGAGAACGCCTGCTTCCGCTACGGCGGCGATGAGTTCGTCGCGCTGCTGCCCGGCCTCGACAAGAAGGCCGCCATCGAGGC
>DATCBR010000412.1:0-7425 GCA_036511765.1 Acidobacteriaceae bacterium
GCGCAGAGTTCTTCAACATCTCCAACACCACCAGCTTCAGCGCACCGGGTGCCAGCATCACGAGTTCGGGGTCAAGCGCCCCAGTCAACACCTCAACCTACGGTCAAATCACCAGCACCTCGGTTCCTTCGCGTGACATCCAATTTGCACTCAAGTATGACTTCTAATCACAGGGGAGACACAATGTTTGAGCCTTCACACAGGCTGGGTCGAATGGCCGCAGCATGCGCCGTCACCTTCACGATGCTGAGCGGCGCCGCATTGCTCGCGCAGGGGACAGTTCCTCCTCCCCTGCCGTCCTCCACTGCGGCACCGGCCACCATCCAGGTCGACCTCAACCAATCCGTAGGCCCGTACAAACCGATCTATCGCTGGTTCGGCTACGACGAGGCCAACTACACCACGATGACGCACGGTCGCGAGCTGCTCAAGCAGTTGCACGACCTCAGTCCCGTACCGGTCTACATCCGCGTTCATCATCTCCTCACCTCGGGCAACGGCCACGCCGAGCTGAAGTTCAGCTCAACGAATGTCTACCGTGAGGATGCCAACGGAAAGCCCGTCTACGACTTCACCATCCTCGACGGAATCTTCGACGCCTACAAGGCAGCCGGCGTTCGCCCTCTGGTCGAGCTCGGATTCATGCCGAAGGATCTCGCCGCGGATCTGCCCAATCGTCAAGAGCCGTACGAGGTTCACTATCCGGAATCCACTATCTCCGGCAAATCCAATAATCCGCCCAAGGACTACAAAAAGTGGGAGGAGTTGGTCCGCGTCGTCACCGCGCATCTGGTGCAGCGCTACGGCAAAGAGGAGGTACTCAAGTGGTACTTCGAAGTCTGGAACGAGCCCGATATTGACTACTGGCACTCCACCCCCGAAGACTATTGGAAGCTCTACGACTACGCCGTCGCAGGCGTTAAGGCGGCGTTGCCTAGCGCAAAAGTAGGAGGCCCCGCGAGCACCAGCCCCGGCCACGCCAAGGCGAATCTTTTCCTCAAAAACTTCCTCGAGCACGTCAGCTCCGGCAAGAGTGCGGCTACCGGGAGCGCCATCCCGCTGGACTTCATCTCCTTCCACGCCAAGGGCCAGCCCAGGATCGAAGACCGCAAGGTCACCATGGGAATCAATCGTGAGTTGAACGATGCGGACAAGGGCTTCGCGCTGGTTGCCAGCTTCCCGAAGTTCAAGCATCTTCCCATCATCATCAGCGAGGCCGATCCTGAAGGCTGCGCTGCCTGCTCCTCCAAAGTGAACCCGGCGAACAACTATCGCAACGGCACGCTCTACCCGGCCTATACCGCGACCGCCTTCAAGGCGCTCGTTCAGTTGCAGGATCGCCACGCGGTGGATCTGATCTCCATGCTGAGCTGGTCATTTGAGTTTGAAGATAAAGATTACTTCGAGGGCTTCCGCTCGCTTGCAACCAACGGCGTCGACAAGCCCATCCTGAGTGTCTTCCGGATGTTTGGCATGATGTCCGGCGAGCGTGTGAAGACCAGCAGCAGTGCCGAAGTGCCGCTCGACACGCTGGTCAGCACCGGTGTGCGCGAGGCTCCCGACGTCGACGCCTTCGCGACGCACGCCGACAAGGAGGCGGCGGTCCTCGTCTGGAACTATCACGATGTCAACGAGGAGGCTCCAGCAACGCCGACGACGGTGACGATCCGCGGCATTCCCGCCGGTGTGCAGCGGGTTCTTCTGGAGCACTATCGCATCGACCAGACGCATAGCAACGCGTACACGGTCTGGCAGCACATGGGATCGCCGCAGAAGCCCACGTCGCAGCAGTATGCTGAACTCCAGGCAGCCGGTCAACTCCAGCTTCTCACCTCACCCGTGTGGCTGGACGTGATGCATGGCCAGGTCACCATCTCCACCGCGTTGCCTCGGGAGAGCATCTCGCTTCTGCATCTGACGTGGTAACGCAAGGGCCGAATGGATAGGTTTGGTCTCACATCCGGCAGTGTCTCCAGCGGCAGGTTCGACCGCCGCTGGTACGCTGTCGTGCTCGTTACAGCTGCGATTGCGATCAGCTACTTCGATCGCCAGACGCTGCCTGTCGCCATTGCGGCGATCCAACGCAACATCCCCATCTCGAACCAGCAGTTCTCCTATCTGCAAACCGCGTTCCTGTTGTCCTACGCTGCGCTCTACGTCATTGGAGGCCGTCTGCTGGATCGCCTCGGCACACGCCGCGGCTTCCTGATCATTATGCTCTGGTGGTCGATCGCCTGCGCTCTTCACGGGCTCGCCTCAGGCTTCGCGATGCTGCTCTGCGCGCGCTTTCTGCTGGGTATGGGAGAGGGAGGAGGCTTTCCCGCTGCCGTTCGCGTCGTCGCCGAGTGGGTGCCGCCCGGGCAGCGCTCCACCGCCATGGGCTTCATCAATGCCGGCACCGCCGTCGGCTCTGTCCTGGCACCGCCGCTCATCGGCTTCATCCTTCTGAGTAGCGGCTGGCGCGCCGTCTTCTTCGCCTCTGGTGCCGTCGGCCTCGCTTGGGTCGTGTGGTGGGCACTCGCCTATCGCGACAACATCTCCCCGCTCTCGGACAACACCCTGGACGCCCGTCTGCTCGCCCGGCAGCTCAGCATGGGCGAACTCCTCAGCATGCGCAACGTGCAGGTGATCGTCTTTGCGAAGTTCATGAGCGACTCCGCCTGGTATTTTCTACTCTTCTGGCTGCCCAAGTATCTCTATGACGCGCGCCACTTCGACATCAAGCAGGTCAGCTACTACGCGTGGATTCCGTACGCAGCATCGGGTGTCGGCAGCTTCCTCGGTGGCTACTTTTCAAGCTACCTGCTGCGTCGCGGCAACTCGCTGGACAAATCCCGCAAGGTCGCGCTCGGTCTCAGCGCCGCCTTCATGCCCGTCGTGATGCTGGTGCCACTGGTTCCGGTGCAACTCGCGATCCTGCTCTTCAGCATCGCCTTCTTCTGTCAGCAATCATGGTCAGGCCTCATCATGACGCTGCCGGCAGATATCTTTCCCCTTTCCGCGGTCGGTACCGTCTCCGGATACGTCGGCTTTGGAGGGGCCATCGGCGGCGCCATCTTCGGCATCATCGCTGGCTACCTCCTCGGCCACGGCTTCGGGTACGGAACATTGTTTGTACTCGTTGGAACATTTCACCTCATCGGCTTTCTTGCCATCCTCCTGCTGGGCGGCAAGATTCAACCTCTCCGCAGCAACGATCTCCCAATGAAAGAAAGCCAAATACAAAGGCCATAGAGAGAACCACATGAAGATCACAGAGATTCGCACACGCGTCGTTCAATGGGAGGGCCCGACGGTGCCGCTCCCACCGCATTTCTGCACCAACCCGATGGACCTGGTCAGCTACCGTTCCGCGTCCATGGGAAATTTTGCCTTCCATGGCTGGGTGCTGGTCGAAATCTTTACCGACACCGGCCTCGTGGGCCTGGGCGATGCCGCGCTCTCGCCCGTCGTCACCAAGTCGCTGATCGACACCTATCTCAAGCCCATCCTGCTCGGCGCCGACCCCTGGGATACGGAATTTCTGTGGCAGCAGATGTACCGCCGCACCATCGCCTTCGGACGCAAGGGCACAGCCATGGCGGCGATCTCTGCGGTCGACATTGCGTTGTGGGATCTGCTTGGCAAAGACGCCAAGCAGCCGGTGTATCGACTTCTCGGCGGCCGTACCAAGGAAAGGATTCCCGTCTACGCCAGCCGCCTCTATGCCATGCCTATTCCCGAGCTCCGCGCCGAAGCCCAGAAGTATAAGGATGAGGGCTACACGGCCATGAAGCTGCGCTTCGGCTGGGGGCCGCTCGATGGCCGCGAGGGCATGATGAAAAACATCGAGCTCGTCCGCAACGTGCGCGAGGTCATTGGCGAGGGGATTGATCTGATGACGGACGCCTACATGGGCTGGACCCTCGACTACGCCAAGCGCATGCTCCCGCTGCTCGAACCCTTCGGCCTCCGCTGGCTAGAAGAGCCCGTCATCCCCGACGACACCCGCGGCTACAAGGAACTCAAGAGCCACGGCCGCATCCCCATCGCTGGCGGCGAGCACGAGTTCACCATCTTCGGCTTCCGCGAGCTGCTCGAAAATAACGCGCTGGACTATATTCAGTTCGACACCAATCGCGTCGGCGGCATCAGCCAGGCACGCAAGATCTGCGCGCTCGCCGAGTCGTTCCAGGTGCCGGTAGTTCCTCACGCCGGCCAGATGCACAACTACCACGTCACCATGGCCAGCCTCAACGCGCCCATTGCGGAGTTCTTTCCCAAGGTCGACGTCGAGGTTGGCAACGAACTCTTCTGGTACATCTTCGACGGCGAGCCCGTCCCAAAGAACGGCTACATCGACCTCGACGAAAATACTCCTGGCCTCGGCCTCACCGTCAACGAAGAATCCCTCAAGCGCTTTACAGTGATCGGATAAGGAAACCTATGCCAGTACATCTCGTTCAACTCTCCGACGGAAAGAACCGTCGCGTCGCTCTGGTCGAAGAGCCGCATCTCCGTTGCATCGAAGGAGCCTCATCGGTCTACGAGCTGGCGCAGCAATGCCTGCAGCAATCTGCCTCTCTCGCGGAGCAAGCCGCCGCTCTCGCCACCGGTGAAACCCTCTCCTACGAAGAGGTGTATGCGGGCCGTTCGCCGTGGCATCTACTCGCACCCATCGACGTGCCCGATCAACCCTCACGCTTACTTGTCTCCGGCACCGGCCTCACGCACCTCGGCAGCGCGCGCGAGCGCCAGGCCATGCACCTCGCCGATAAGAAAAATAAGCAAGCCAAGGAACAACAAGCCGAGCCCGCCAAAGAAGAAGTCCTCACCGACTCCATGCGCATGTTTCAGTGGGGCATTGAGCGCGGACGTCCGCCCGAGGGCCAGGTCGGTATCGCCCCCGAATGGTTCTACAAGGGTGATGGCTCCTGCCTCCGCGCCCCCTTCGAGTCGCTGGAGATTCCGTCGCACGCCGAAGATGGAGGCGAAGAGGCCGAGCTCGCTGGCGTCTACATCATCGACGCCGACGGCACGCCCTTCCGCATCGGCATGGCCCAGGGCAACGAGTTCTCTGACCACCTCTTCGAAAAGCGCAACTACCTTAATCTCGCCGGCTCCAAGCTCCGCACCTGCAGCCTCGGCCCCGAGTTGGTCATCGGTGCGGAGTTCACCGAGGTCCCCGGCCACGTCCGCCTCGAGCGCGGCACAGCCACGCTATGGCAGAAGGCCATCGCCAGCGGCGAAGACAACATGGCGCACAGCCTCGCCAACCTCGAGCATCATCACTTCAAGTTCGCCGGCCACCGTCAGTCCGGGAGCATCCACGTCCACTTCTACGGAGCCGACGCGCTGTCCTTCGGCGAAGGCGTCGTCCTCGAAGACGGCGACATTGCCGAGGTCCGCTTCCAGGGCTTCGGCCGCGCTCTTCGCAATTCCATCCACCGCGAGACAAAATCAGATCAGCCCGTCCGCGTAAAGTCGCTCGCCTAACGCGGCGAAGGAGCCCCAATGGAAACGCTATCGATCGCTCTGCTAGGCACAGGAACTATGGGAGCCGGCATGGCCGCCAACCTGCTCAAGGCCGGCTTCCCGCTCACCGTCTACAACCGCACCCGCTCCAAGGCCGAGCACCTCGCCGGCCACGGCGCACGCATCGCCGACACGCCCGCCGCCGCCGTCAAGGGCGCGCACCTCGTCCTCTCGATGCTCTCCGACGACGACGCCTGTCGTGCTGCATGGAACGGAGCCGAAGGCGCGCTCGCCGCAGCCGAGCCCGGCACCATTCTCATCGAATGCAGCACAGCCAGCCCCGCATGGGTTGCCGAGCTTGCCGCACTCGCCAGCGCCCGCGGCCTCGAGCTGCTTGACGCCCCCGTCACCGGCAGCCGCGTGCAGGCCGAAAATGGTCAGCTAACCTTCCTCGTTGGCGGCTCAGAGACCGCGCTCGCCGCCGTCCGCGCACCACTCGAAGCCATGAGCAAGGAGATCATCCACCTGGGCCCCGTCACCAGCGGCGCCAAGATGAAGCTGCTGAATAACTTCCTCTGCGGCGTGCAAATCGCCTCACTCGCCGAGGGCATGGTGTGGCTCGAGCACAGCGGCCTGGACCGCGACAAAGCCCTCCAGGTGCTGAAGAGCGGAGCCCCCGGAAGCCCACTCATCGCAGGCATCTCCGCACGCATGGTCAGCGAAGACTACACCGTCAACTTCCTCCTCCGCCTGCTCTCCAAGGATCTCGCCTACGCGCAAGCTGCCGCAGCACAAGCCGGCGTCGACCTCACCACCGCCGCCAACGCCCAGCAGCTCTTCGACCGTGCCGTCGCCGCCGGCTATGGTGACAAAGACATGTCAGCAGTCGTCGAAGTCCTTCGCCATCCCGCCCAACCGAAACAGTAAGCCCACCCCACGGAGCCGCCATGCCATCACGCTCGCTCACAGCCCGTCTCGCCTGCATCGCACTAGCCGGCTGCTGCACCGCCGCCCTCGCGCAAACCGCACCTCGGCCTCTCTATCTCAGCCCTTCCAAGCCCCTCAACGAGCGAGTCACCAACCTCATCAATCGCCTCACACTTGAGGAAAAGGCCGAGCTGCTCAACCACACCAACACCGGCATCCCGCGACTCGACATTCCCATGTGGGGCGGCTGGAATCAGACCCTGCACGGCGTCTGGTCCAAGGAGCCGACCACCCTCTTCCCCGCGCCCATCGCCATGGGTGCCACCTGGGATCCCACGCTCGTTCACTCCATCGCGGACGCCATGTCCGACGAGGCCCGCGCGCTCTACAACAGCGGCGCTGAAGGTCCGCGCACACGCCACGGCCTTGTTTACCGTTCGCCCGTCATCAACCTCGCCCGCGATCCCCGCTGGGGTCGCATTCAGGAGATCTTCAGCGAAGATCCTTATCTCACTGGCGAAATGGGCGTGGCCTACGTCAAGGGCCTGCAGGGCGACGACCCCAACCACCTCAAGCTCGCCGCGACCATCAAGCACTACGCCGTCTACAACGTGGAGAACGGCCGTCAGCACGGCAACGCCGTCGTAGACGACCGCAACCTGATGGAGTACTGGCTCGCCCAGTGGAAAATCGTCGTCACGCAGTCCCACCCGCAGTCGCTGATGTCCTCCTACAACGCGGTCAACGGAACTCCCGACGCCGTCAACCATTTCCTCCTCACCGACGTCCTCCGCGGCAAGTGGGGTTTTGACGGCTTCGTCACCGACGACCTCGGCGCCGTCGCCCTGCTCACTGGCGCACGCAAAGGTTCCCAGGAGGTCGGCCAGCGCTTCACGGAAGATCCCGTCCTCGCCACGGCTATGGCCATCAAGGCCGGCAACGACTCCGACGACTCCGAGTTCCAGACCAACATCCCCCTCGCCGTGCAGCGCGGCCTGCTCACTACCGCGGACGTCGATCGCGCGCTCGGCCGTGTCCTTCGCG
>DATCBR010000413.1:0-5333 GCA_036511765.1 Acidobacteriaceae bacterium
TCGTGATTGCAGGTGTGCTGATCCTGGGCGGCATCCAGATGTTGGGGATCGGGCTGCTGGGCGAGTTGCAGGTCCGGCACTTCCACACGCCGAGCCATCGGGCGCCATATGCGGTCGATAAGATTTTGCGGCTGCGATCGAGCGAAGAGCGGCTGATGCAGTAAGTGGCGCGGGTGGGCAAAGCGTCGAGATTTGTGGGCATGAGTGCGGCGGGGCTGGTGGTATGCGCCGGACTGAGCGGCTGCCTGGTGGTGGGGTATTCAAGCGGGGGCGGATGGTGGGTGTGGCCGGGGAGCGTGATTGTGACGCTGGGGCTGGCGGCGCTGTGGTGGCTGAGCCGGAGGCACTGAGCTATCGCGTTTTTTGTCCGGTTCGCGGTATAGTTGAGCCGCCTGAATTTGCACGCGGCGCGGTGTTGCGAAGAAGCAGGGAGGGTGGTTTATGCCTTTGAAGTTGAAGGTGAATGGCGAAGTGATGCAGGTGGAGGCGGCGCCGGAGATGCCGCTGCTATGGGTGCTACGCGACCTGCTGGACCTGAAGGGCGCGAAGTATGGCTGCGGGGCCGGGCTGTGCGGCGCGTGCACGGTGCATGTGAACGGGCGCGCGGTGCGGTCTTGCATCACGCCGGTGAGCTCCGTTACGAGCGATGCGATCACGACGATTGAGGGGCTTTCGCCTGATGGCAGCCATCCGGTGCAGCGGGCGTGGGTGGAGGAGGACGTGGCGCAGTGCGGGTACTGCCAGTCCGGGCAGGTGATGACGGCGGCGGCGTTCCTGGCCGGCAAGCCGAACCCGACGGACGCGGAGATTGACGCTGCGATGACAAACAACCTGTGCCGCTGCGGCACGTATCCGCGCATCCAGGTGGCGGTGCGCCACGCGGCGATGCTTGCGGCCAAGGCCGGCGGGAGGCAGGGATGAACCTCAATCGAAGAAGTTTTCTGCAGATCAGCGTAATGACGGGCGGCGGACTGGCGCTGGGTGTCTTCGACCGAGGCGTGGCGCAGGCGCAGTTTGGCGGCGCGCGCATGGACCTTTCGCCACTGGCATTCATCCGGATCGCGACCGATGGCACGGTGACGATCATGGCGAGGACGCCGGAGACGGGGCAGGGCGTGAAGACGATGCTGCCGATGATCATCGCCGAGGAGCTGGACGCGGACTGGGCGAAGGTGCGCGTGGAGCTGGCGGAACTGGATGACAAGTACGGGAGCCAGTTCGCAGGCGGGAGCACCACGACTCCGACCAGCTGGTTGCCGATGCGACAGGTGGGCGCGGCGGGCCGGGCGATGCTGATTGCCGCTGCGGCGCAGCGCTGGAGCGCGGCGGAGAACGAGTGCACCACGGAGCCGGGGCGCGTGCTGCATAAGGCATCGGGCAGGTCAGCCGGCTATGGGGAGTTGGCCGAGGATGCGGCGAAGCTGACGCCGCCGAGCCTGGCCTCGATGAAGCTGAAGGACGCGAAGGATTTTAGAATCGTAGGCAAGTCGCACAAGAACGTGGACAGCCAGGCGATTGTGACGGGCAAGGCCGTCTTCGGGATCGACTGCAAGGTTCCGGGGATGCAGTACGCGGTGATTGCGAAGTGCGCGGTGTTCGGCGGCAAGGTGAAGAGCGCGAACCTGGAGGACATACAGAAGTTGCCGGGCGTGCGGCATGCGTTTGTGATTGAAGGGACGATTGCGGACACGAAGGTTGTTGGGTCGGACCCGGGTATGGAACCGGGCGTGGCGATCGTGGCGGACACATGGTGGCAGGCGCAAAACGCGCGCAAGAGCCTGAAGGTGGACTGGGACGAAGGACAGGGCGCGACGCAGAGCAGCGAGAAACTTGCCGCACGCACGGCGGAGCTGCTGGCGGCCGAGCCGATGACGACGCTGCGGAGTTATGGAGATGTGGACGACGCGCTGAAGGGCGCGGCGAAGACGGTGGAGGCGACGTATACCTATCCGTTCCTGCCGCACAGCACGCTGGAGCCGCAGGGGTGCACCGCCTCATTCAAAGACGGAAAGCTGGAGATGTGGACCACGGCGCAGATCCCCTCGGGGGCGCGTGGAGCGGCGGCCAAGGCGGTGGGGGTAGATGCGAACACGGTTACGGTGCATCTGGTACGTGCGGGCGGCGGCTTTGGGCGCAGGCTCTCGAACGATTTTGCGGCGGAGGCGGCGTGGATCGCGAAGCAGACGGGCGCGCCGGTGAAGCTGCTGTGGGCGCGCGAGGACGACATGACGCACGATGATTACCGGCCGGGCGGCACCCACAACTTCAAGGCGGGGATCGACGGGCAGGGCAAGCTGACGGCGTGGCGGCAGCACTTTGCGACGTATGGCGACGGTGCGCGCTATGCCTCCGGCGCGAACATCGACGCGACGGAGTTTCCTTCGGGCCGCGTGCAGAGCTTTGCGCTCCTGACGTCGACGCAGCCGATATGGCTGCGCACGGGAGCTATGCGCGCGCCGGGACACAACGGATATGCGTGGGTGATCAAGAGCTTTGTGGATGAGGTGGCGACGACGGCGGGGCGCGATCCGCTGGAGCTGCAGCTGGAGATGCTGAGCGCGACGCCGGCTCCACTGCCGGCGGCGGCGAATGGACGGCGCGGCATGATGGACACCATGAACGCGGAACGGCTGAAGGGCGTGCTGCAACTCGCGGCGGAAAAGTCCGGCTGGGCGCAGCGGAAGAAGACGCCGGGGCGCGGCATGGGCATCGCGTGCCACTACTGCCACCAGGGGTACTTCGCGATTGTCGCGGAGGTGTCGGTCGATGCGCAGAACCGCATTACAGTGGAGCATGTGTGGGCGGCGGGCGATGTAGGCAGCCAGATCGTCAATCCTTCGGGGGCGCGGGCGCAGGTGGAGGGGCAGATCATCGAGGGCATGAGCCAGATGCAGCAGGAGATCACGCTGCTTGATGGGAAGGTGCAGCAGACGAACTTCAACCAGAACTGGCCGCTGCGGCTGCGGCAGACGCCGAAGATCGAGGTGTTCTGGCGGATGACGGAGTTTCCGCCGACAGGGCTGGGCGAGCCGGCGCTGCCGCCGGTGCTGCCGGCGGTGACCAATGCGGTGTTCGCGGCGACAGGCAAGCGCATCCGCACGTTGCCGCTGACGAAGAGCGGATTCAGCTTCGCGTAGAAACCTAGTGCGTCAGGGGTTGGTTCCGCGGCGTTGATATGCTGGAACCATGATCTTGAAGGAACTGCGCACGGAAGTGCTGGAAGCGAACCTGGAGCTGGTGAAGCAGGGGCTGGTCCTCTACACGTTTGGCAATGCGAGCGGCGTGGACCGCGAGCGGGGGCTGGTGGTGATCAAGCCCTCGGGCGTGGACTACGACGACCTGCGGCCGGAGCACATGGTGGTGACGAACCTGGACGGCAAGATCGTCGAGGGAACGCTGAAGCCGTCATCGGACCTGGATACGCATACGCTGCTGTATCGCGAGTTTGCCGCGATTGGTGCGGTGGTGCATACGCACTCGGAGTTTGCGACGAGCTTTGCGCAGGCGGGGATGGCCATACCGGCGCTGGGGACGACCCATGCGGATTATTTTTATGGACCAGTCCCGTGCACCAAGCCGCTGACCGATGAGGCGATTGGCGGGCGGTATGTGCATGAGACGGGGCTGGCAATTGTGGAAGAGTTCAAGGGCAAGGGAATCGACCCGATGGCGGTTCCGGCGTGCCTGGTGGCGGGACACGCTCCGTTTGCCTGGGGCGCGAGCGCGCACGACGCGGCGCATAACGCGGTGGTGCTGGAATACTGCGCGAAGATGGCCTTCAAGACGCTGACGCTGGTGGCGGACGTGAACGTAGTAACGCAGGCGCTGCTGGACCGGCACTACTTCAGGAAGCATGGGCCGAAGGCGACGTACGGGCAGTGAAGGTTCTGTTTGTATGCAGCAGGAACAAGCTTCGAAGCCCAACTGCCGAATCGGTCTTCTCATCGCGTGACAGAATCGAAGCCATGTCTGCGGGTACAAGCCAAGATGCTGACAATCCGATCTCTATCGATCTCATCGAGTGGGCTGACGTCATATTTGCGATGGAGCCCGTGCATCGAAAAAGGCTGAACGAGCGTTTTGGCCAAGCGCTGCGCAACAAGAAGATCGTTGTGCTCGGTATTCCGGACGAGTATGCATTTATGGATCCGAGGCTGGTCGAACTTCTCGAACGGAAAGTTGAAAAGCACCTGCTTAGTCGCTGATTCAGCTTTCGTTGAGTTGCTGGTTGGTCTCAGGTAGCGCCTTCCACGGATCTTTTTTGAGGCGGGGGCGCCACGAGAGGAAGTTGGCGACGGAGAAGGCGGGGCGGGTGGTGGCGAAGTGGCCGGAGGGGGCGATCTCTGACCACGCGAGCGGCATGGAGACGTGGACGCCGGCGCGGGCGCGGGGCGAGTAGGGCGCGACGGCGGTGGCGCCGCGCTCATTGCGAAGATAGTCGAGGTAGATCTTGCCGGCGCGGGCAGCCTTGCTCATCTTGGTGAGGTAGAGCGCGGGGTGGTCGCGCTCGACTGCGAGAACAAACTTGTGGGCGAAGTCTTTGACCTCTGGCCAGGCGAGTTTCGGCGAAGGCGTAAACGGGACGACGACGTGGAGGCCTTTGCCGCCGGTGGTTTTGAGGAAGCTGGTGAGCTTGAGCTTCTTGAGGCGGTCGCGAAGTTCGTGCGCGGCGGCGACGACGGTGGACCAGGGGAGGGATTCGTCGGGGTCGAGGTCGAAGATGAGGCGGTCGGGATGTTCGAGATCGTTATTGCATGAGCCCCAGGGATGGACCTCCAGCATGCCGAGCTGCGCGAGCGAGGCGAGAATGGTGGGCTTGGCGGAGTCGCCGGAGAGTGTGATGTAAGGCTCGGGCGTGCGGGTCTTTTTGTCGGCGACCATGACGGTGCCGATGCCGGGCGGCAGCGTGGCATTGACGTGCTTCTGGAAGAAGCACTGGCGCGCGGGGCCGTCGGGGCAGCGGACGATGGAGAGCGGGCGGCCGGCGATGTGCGGCAGCATGAAGGGCGCGACGGCGTAGTAGTAGTCGGCGAGGGCCTGCTTGGTGAGGCCGGAGGCGGCGTCGAGAATTTTGTCGGGGTGGGTGAGGCGGATGGGTGGGTGTTCGAGTTTTGTGGCCATGGTTTTTTCGCGGGGTGAAGATTCTTCTTCCCCACTCATCGACGATGAGACTGTCGATGAATGGGCCACCCGGGCATTGTTCATCCCACCCGTCGGCGATGATGATGTCGAGGGAGGGGGCACCCCAGCGGACGTTGCTGGCTTGGCGGGGTTTCGCGGGCGGTTCGATTTGGGTGTGGGTGCGGAGGTCTCGCGCGTGACCTCGGCGGCGG
>DATCBR010000414.1:0-6427 GCA_036511765.1 Acidobacteriaceae bacterium
GCCCTCCGCGCGCTCGCCCGCCTCGAATTCACAGGCGACCCCACGCACTCTCTTCCTCCCAACCCCTCCGCAGCGTCCTCTGACCTCCTCTCAGCTCTCCAGCTCTCGCCCGAGCAGCCAGACGACATCCTCCTCTCTGCCCAAATCGCCGAAGCCGCTCCCGACTTCCCCTCTGCCGAGACCGCCTACCGCCGCTACCTCGCGCTCAACCCGAATGACCCCGCAGCCACCTCCGCACTTGCCCACGTCCTCCTCGCCCAGCACAAACCCGCCGACGCCGAGGCGCTTCTGCTCCCCGCGCACGACGCCCAGCCTGCAAATCATGCCTTCACTGCGCAGCTCGCCCAGGCATGGCTGGACTCCGGCGACCCCGCAAAGACCGCCCGCGCCGTTCCGCTGGTTGAATCCCTCCACACCGCCAATCCCACCAACCCCGCCATCACCCGCCTGCTCGCCCGCGTCTACGTCACCACCGGACATCCTGACCAGGCCGGCCCGCTCTACGCCTCCCTCGTCAACGGCCAGCTCAGTCCCGACCCCACCCTCGTCACCGACTACGCCGACCTCCTCATCCGGCAGCATCGCCCTGCCGAAGCGGAGAAGCTACTCAAGCAGGCTCTGGCGAAGCCACACTCCTATCCCATGCCCGCCGATCTCGCCGACGCCGCCCTGCACCTCGCCTTCGCCGCGCAGGATATCGATGACCCGCAAACTACATTGCAAGCGCTCGCATTAAGTGCTACAGTCCAACCACCTTCACCGCCTGCGCTTTTTCTCGAGGCAACGGCGGATGAGGCTTTGCATCAAAGCAGGCAGGCCACCGAGGCATACAAGAAGTTCCTCGCCGCCTCTGCCGGAAAATATCCCGAACAGGAGTCTCAGGCGCGCCAACGGCTCGCCCTTTTACAACACGCAAAGTAGCAGGCCGGCCGCAACCCCTGGCCATGACGTGATCTCCCTTGAGATTCAGTTCAGCCCAGCGTTCCGCCGCCGTACGAAGCATAAAGATCACCAACCGAGGTGACTTATGACCGCATCACTTCTTCGTCCGACTCGTTGCTCCACATCGCGCTCACAGCGCATCCCTCTATCCCTGCTCGCCGCATCGCTCACGCTCATCGCGTGCTCGCTCACCCCCTGCGCCCGCGCCGCCGCCTTCGATGACTCCGTGCCCACGCCGGAGATACTCGCTCAGCTTGAGCAGCGCGCCACCCATGCCAGCCCGCGTGAGCAGGCGTATCTCTACACGGAACTCGTCCATGCCATGACCGAGAAGGCCGCCCGGGAGCTCTCCGACGGCGATGACAACGCCGCGCAGGCCACACTCAAGCAGATCAACCACTACGCCCACCTCATCCAGACCTCGCTTGAGCGCAACACCAGCAAGCTCAAGAACGCCGAGATGCTGATGCAGCACACCACCTACCGCTTCGCGCAGTTCGTCCACCTCGCCCCACCGGACGACAAGCCCCAGGTCCAGGCCACGCTCCAGGAACTCACCCAGGTCAACGACGCCCTCCTCAGCCAGGTCTTCCAGCACTAAAGCCCCTGCTCATCCCATCTGCTGATGGAATGAAGCCTTGCACCTCGCACCCCGTCCCTCAAACCTCAATGGGCGTACTATCTTCCCATGCAATTCCGCTCCCGCTGCGCCGCTTTCACTCTCGCCGCCGCATTCGCCCTCGCGCTGCCGCTCCGCGCGCCTGTCGCCTCCGCCCAGATCCAGGCCTCCGCCCTCTCCGACGCCGAGGTTGAGCAGATTCGCGACGCGCGCTACGTCCCCGCCAACTGCGTCCTTCTCTTCGCCAAGTTCCTCGACGACCGCACCCAGAAGATCCACGATCTCTACGTCCACACACGCCAGCCTGGCCGCGAGACCGACACCCGTGAACTGATGGAGCAGTTCACCTCCATCGTCGACGAACTCTCCGACAACCTCGATGACTACGGCCCTCGCCACGCCGACCTGCGCCGCGCACTGCCCAAAATCATCGCCTCCGCCGAGCGCTGGTCTACCGAACTCAAAGCCCCGCCCGAGGACGAGACCTACTCCATCGCCCGCAAGCTCGCCCTCGAATCCATCCGCGATCTCCGCGAGTCGACTACCCAGCTCGTCACCGAGCAGGACGCCTGGTTCAAGGTCCACCCGCCCACCAAGGAATCCAACGAAAAGAACGGCCCCGTCGACATCCCCCGCTAGTTCCAATGCTCGTCATTCTGGATCGCGCAGCTTGTCCGGAATCTCCGTATTTATCTTGGGTGTCATTCTGAGGCGCAGCGAAGAATCCCCGCATTTGCCTTCGCCTTCACATATAGATCCCAGATTCAGCCGGGACACCCTCCGATCCCAGCATCCTCGTCATTCAGCAGCGTCCGGCGCTTACGCCGAGCCGAGGGGGCCGCATCGATTTGACCCTGCGACGGCGGTGTGGGCAGGATGACGAAGCAGAAGAGCCTGCCTGGACCCCTCGTCACGGGAGGTTGGCATCGCATGGAGGATGGATTACACCGCTGAGACAATCCGGACCACAAAGACATGCATCGCAGCCAGCACCCGGTCCATACGGGAACTGAAAGATCTCATCCGCCTTACGCTGGACAGCCTCGAGCGATCGAAGGTCGCCATCCGGTCCACCGACGTAGCGGTCAAACGCTACGCGTAATCGAGCAGTGGCAGTCGATGCAATCGCACCACTTTGCTATCCTTGCCCCAGATGAACCTCCCCTCACTGATCGTCCGCTCCTCATCCATTCACGCCGCCGGCTGCTACACCACGGAACCGATCCGCAAGGGAGCACGCGTCTGCGAGTACTCCGGTAAGCGTCTCTCAAAGTCCGTCGCCGATGAGCGCTACGCCGACCGCCCTGTCACCTATCTCTTCACCTGCGGTCCGCACCAGGTGATCGACGGCTTCGGCACTGCGATGTTCCTCAACCACAG
Organism: Acidobacteriaceae bacterium; assembly: GCA_036511765.1. Classification (GTDB taxonomy): domain Bacteria; phylum Acidobacteriota; class Terriglobia; order Terriglobales; family Acidobacteriaceae; genus Edaphobacter. The sequence continues at coordinate 2,942 of DATCBR010000414.1, forward strand.
CTGCGATCCCAACTGCGAGACCATCCAGGAAGAGGACTCGGGACGCGTCTTCATCATGGCCACGCGCGCCATCGCCGCCGGCGAGGAGTTGCTCTACGAGTACAACCTCCACGACTCCGATGACGAGGCCGCCGACTGCTATTGCGCCGCCGCCGCCTGCCGCGGCACCATGTTCAGCGACGAAGAGGTCAAGCGCCGCGCCAAACGTGCCAAACGCAAGTCCTCTCAGAGCAAGGTCTGAGTGCAGGCGTCCACAACTTCGCGGGCGGTACAATCAGAGTCGTCCTCGAAGATGCCCTACCAGGTTTTAGCCCGCAAATATCGCCCCCAGCGCTTCGCCGACGTAGTCGGCCAGGACCACGTCACCGTGACCCTGATGAACGCGCTGGCGCAGGACCGCATCGCGCACGGCTACATCTTCTCCGGCCACCGCGGCATCGGCAAGACCACCATCGCCCGCATCCTGGCCATGGCCCTCAACTGCCGCAACGCCATCGGCTCCGCCGCGCGGCCCACGCCTGAGCCCTGCGAGGTCTGCGAGAGCTGCACCGAGATCCGCGCCGGCAACGCCGTCGACGTGATCGAGATCGACGCCGCCACGAACCGCGGCATCGACGAGATCCGCGAGCTGCGCGACGCCGCACGCTACCGGCCCGCGCGCGACCGCTACAAGATTTACATTCTCGATGAGGCGCACCAGATCACCGACGCCGCCTTCAATGCGCTGCTGAAGACGCTCGAAGAGCCGCCGGACCACATCGTCTTCATGATGGCAACCACGCAGCCCGAGGACATCCCCCAGACTGTCCGCTCGCGTTGCCAGCACTTCAGCTTTCATGCGGTAAAGCTGGCCGACATTCTGGGCCAGCTACACAGCATCGCCAAGGCCGAGGGCGTACTCGCCGACGAGACCGCGCTGTCCCTGCTCGCCGAGGCCGGTGACGGGTCTATGAGAGATGCCTTGTCCATCATGGACCAGGCCATCGCCAGCGCCCCCGTGGAGCCCACAGCCGATGGATCTGTCGGACATGCGCGGCTCGACGCCAATCAGATTCGCGAACTGATGGGCACCGTGCCGAATGCTGTCTTCGAGCGCATCTTCGAGGCCGTCGACGCCAACCGGTCAGCACAGGTGATGACCGTCGCCAACCAGTTGCTCGACGCCGGCAACTCGCCGGCGCAGCTTGCGCGGCAATGCGTGCGCTACCTGCGCAATACCTTGGTCGCGAAGATCGCCGGGCTGACTCCGGAAAATGCGGGGGAGGGCCTGGGCAATGAGCTGCTGCAAATTTCACCGGACGAGCAACGGCGCGCCGCGCGCACCGCTACGCTCTTCAGCGAAGAGGAGCTGACGCGCTTCCTGCAGACCATGCTGCGCACCTTCGATGAGCTGGGTTATCGCCAGGAGCAGCGCTTCCACTTTGAGCTGGGCCTGCTGAAGCTCGTCCATCTCCGCCGGCTGTTACCGATCGAGGAGGCGCTCAGCCAGGCAGGATCAGGTAGCGTCTCCAGTCGCACGCCCGTGAGCGGCGCTGCACCTCGCTCATCGACCCCCACAACGCCATCGCGCCCCGCGCCGTCCGCCGCTCCGGCGCAGACATCGCAGCCCGCCCGCTCCGCGTTCTCCCCGTTCGAGCAGGACTCCAGCCGCAAGGACATCGCGCGCCGCGGTCCCGAGGCCATTGCATCTGTCGAAGTCTCGGCCACACCGATGCGTGCCACCGGCGTCCCCGCGCAGCCCATCACCGAGGTGCGCGGCTCAAACGTCGTCTCGATGACGCCGGCAGCAAGGCCGGTGCTCGACTACGGACCGGTTGCTGCACCGCTCCCTGTCGCGGTGCCCGAACCGCTGAGGATTGCTGAGCCCGCGGTCGCACCTCCGGCAAAGATTCCGCCCGCAAACTCGGCTGCGCCTTCCGATGACGCGCAACGCACGGTGGTCGAAGCACTCACCGCCGCAAAGCTGTCCTCCGCCGCCGATGCCATGGCCGACGCCGAATGGACCATCACCGACGGCGCGGCCACCATCCAGACGGAGCTCTCAAAAGTCATGCTGGCGACGGTCATCAACGCGGAAGCGGAGAAGATTGTGCGCAACACGCTCCGCTCCGCAGGCATACCCAAAGTCACGCTACTGCCCGGCGCCACCAATCCAGCAACGGCGAAAAAGCCGAAGCCCGCGCGTTCCGGCACCGCCCACGCCAGGGCGCTCGAGCATCCCATGGTGCAGGCAGCGCAGAAGCTCTTCTCCGCTGAGATCCAGACCGTCATCGACCTGCGCGAGGACTAACCCCCAATGGCCGTCATCCCGAGCGAAGCCGCGTAGCGGCAAAGTCGAGGGACCCCGCATTTTCATTTCCTTGGCAAAGGACCCCACCATGAACCTCTCCGATCTCGGCAAGATGAAAGAGATGATGACGCAGGCCCGCGAGATGCAGGCGCAGATGGAGCAGAAGCTCGCCGCCACCATCGTCGAAGCCGAAGCCGGCGGCGGCATGGTGAAGGTGCGCATGAACGGCAAGAAAGAAGTTCTGCGCATCACCATCGAGCCCACCGCGCTCGGCGCAACCACCGGCGACATCGAGCTGCTCGAAGACCTGATCGCCGCCGCCGTCAATGAAGCCGGCCGGCGCGCCGACGAGGCGATGAAGTCCTCGATGAGCGGAATGCTCGGCGGCCTCGATCTCCCCAACATCCCAGGGCTGGAGTAGCTGCGCGATGGCCAGTTTCGCAGAACCCATGTCCCGCCTCATCGATGAGCTACGCAAGCTGCCCGGCGTCGGCACCAAGTCCGCGCAGCGCCTGGCCTTTCACGTTCTGCGCTCCTCCAATGCGGACGCCCGCGCCCTCGCCGCCGCAATCCTCACGCTGCGCGAGCAGCTTCGCCTCTGCTCCATCTGCAATAACGTCACCGACACCGATCCGTGCATCTACTGCTCCGGCGCCGTGCGCGACCAGCATCTCGTCTGCGTGGTCGAAGAGCCCACCAACATCGCCACCATCGAGAGGACGCGCAGTTATAACGGCGTCTATCACGTGTTGCACGGCACGCTCTCACCCATCGGCGGTGTCGGCCCGGAGCAGTTGCGCATCGCGAATTTGCTCACACGCGTCGCCCCATCGTCGTCGAACGGCAGCGCCCTCGACGCAGGATCAGCCGCGCCAGGCGAGGCGCAGCATGCAGATGACCGCGCTATCCGCGAGATCATCCTTGCCACATCGCCCACCACCGAGGGCGAGGCCACGGCCGCCTACATCGCCGATGAACTCCGCCGCATCGCCCCGGATTTGCGCATCACGCGGATAGCCACCGGGGTGCCCGCCGGCTCCGATATTGAGTACGCCGACGAGGTCACCATGTCCCGCGCCCTCGAAGGACGCCGCGAGTTCTGACCGGCGATTCTTCTCTCCTCAACGCGGCTCGTCCATACTTGAGTACGCTCTACCGGAAGGAGCATATCGATGAACTCCGCCAATCTCACCCGC
>DATCBR010000415.1:0-9363 GCA_036511765.1 Acidobacteriaceae bacterium
TGCTCTCGTATGCCCGTCAGTCCCGGCATCGCATACAGCCCGCTGCCGCCGATGATCCCAATCTCCGCCTTCTGCAAAACCGCACACTCCCTCGCCCGCATCTGAACGGGCAATCGTTCCAGGCAATCTTTATCGCTGGACTAAAGTATATCGTCCCGGTCTCCCAGGCTGGAGTACGGCTCGGCTCCCTTCTCGGCGTCTTCCTCCTCGGCGACACCTTCGGCCCTCAGCCTGCATCGGCGGCGCTTATCCTCGCAGCCGCCATCCTCATCACCACCCGCGCCCATACCCGCGTGCGGGAACAGCAGCCCAGCACCTAAGTCGAACGCACCCGGATGGCACATTCATGGCATAGCCTCGCGAATGCGATCTGTCAGCTTAAAGCTGCACGGCTCAAAGCTCGAGAATCGCTGCTCGGAATTCAGAGTGATGCAGGCGCTGCCCGCTGACAATCAGCAGCCTCACTCCTCCACAAACGCCTTCAGACGCGCCAGTGCCTCGACCCACTTCGCCGAGACGAACGCCAGATACTCACGCATCTCGTCCACTGGCTCCGGACGGAAGCTGAGCCGCCGCTCCGGTCCTGCGTGCCACGATGCAGGGCACACGTTCGACGGAGCGCTGGCAGCAGAGATGCGGCAATTAGTTTGCGCGGCTCACGCTGAAGCTGTTGGAAGCTACTTGCGGGGTCTTTGCGTCGAAGTAGTTGGCATTCCACAGCGCTTTATAGAAGTTGCCGGTCAGCTCCGCAGCCTTCGGGCCGAAGCTGGGTCGGCCGCCTTCGATAAAGATGACAGTCACGATCTGCCCGCTGGGCGTGTTCGCGTAACTGGCGAACCACCCAAAACGCGTTCCATCGTTCGAGCAGGTGCCAGTCTTGCCCATCACAGGAAACTCGTGGAACTCAGCATGCAGCGACCGTGCCGTGCCATAGTTCACTGCGCCTTCCATGCCGTCGCGCATTTCGGGGACGAGCGGGGCAATGTCGAGGGTGCGCTTGATCATGGGATGGAAGTCAGCGACATCTTCCTGCGTCTGCGGGTGCTGCAAATAATAGAGCGTCCCGCCATTGGCCATGGCGGAGACCAGCGCGCCAAGCTGCAGCGGCGTCATGGAGATGCTCTCGCCAAAGCTGCACATGCGGCCAACGCCGCCCGCGGACTCAGGCAGTGGCTGGTCCGGGTAGATGCCAAGCTGCTCCCCAGGAATGTTGTAACCGGCCAGCTCGCCCAGCCCGAACTGGTTGGCGTAGTGCTTCACGCGCTCAAAGCCAAGCTGGCGGCCCAGAGTCTCGAAATACGGGTTGATCGACTTGGCCAGCGCGGTGGTCAGGTTCATCGTGTAGTGGCCGCCCAGGTTGACCGGTGTGTCCTTAGTGATGAGGCCTTCATCGAGCGCCGCGAGCGAGACGGCGAGCTTGATGGTGGAGCAGGGCTCGGCACCGCTCGAAAGCGCAAGCCTCTGGTTCACCATGGCCAGGATGCGGCCGGTGCTCGGGTCGATGGCGACCGCGGTGCCATTCATATTGCCCAGCGCCTGGATGGCGGCGGCGCGAACCACCGGGTCTTCGCCGGCAGTAACATCACCAACCGTGGGATCGGGCAGGAAGGAGACACCGGTAAAGCGCTCGTAGCTGCGGCGCCGGCCTCGGCGGACGGTAAGGACTGCACGCGTGAGGCGCCCGCGGCCGCGCGAGACAGTGCCTGTATGGACGACTGTTGCCCGCGAACGCGAAGATGAGATCGCACGCGTATGCGAGGCAACAGTGCGCGTATGCGAGGCAACAGTGCGGGTATGCGAGGCAGCCCGGGACTTCGTCGCAGAGGTGCTCGCGCTCGTGCCGGGCCTGTGGCCAGTTGTTTTCGCGTGCGAACTGTGGGTATAGGTCCCAGCAGCGTGCGCAGTCGCAGGCGCAAAGCCGGCAACGAAAACTGAGAGAACGAGGCAGATCAGAGATCGCGATGCAGTCTTGCAGTATTTCCGGCCCATGTAGGTGTGTTTCTCCCGAGGGGGTTAGTGCTGCTAAGCCGGTGTGGCCGGCGGTTTCCTTATTTCTTACCCTTGTCGTTCGATCGTGCACGCCCCCAAAACGTTACCCGGACAGACCGGATGGGCTTCTATCCATCCAAAGCCAATGTCTGCTGAAACGCCATAGCCCGGAGGTGCTATCCGGCCCCGCAAAGAAGGGGTACAGCCGGCAACCGAGGCCGAAAGCGCCGCAGAATCAGCAAATCAGCCCTTGCAAGCCGTAGTGAAACGCCACGGTCCCGCTACTCTCTCTCTAACCCGGAACCTGGCCGAATGTGACGGTCACAACAGCATACCGCACCGCCCGGCGTTGGCAGCATCTTCTCTCCTTAGTGGCTGCGGCGAAGAAAGGCCGGGATGTCCAGTTCATCGGCTTCGCTGTGCTCCACTTGAGCCACGCCGCGCTGTTCGCGCGTAACCGATGCCGTGGCGGGAACGGCGCTGCCGTCTTCCCGTATGCGGCCCGGCCCTGCGGCGCGGAAGAAATCGTCGTCAAAGACCGACGCTGCCACGGGCACCAACTCCGGCTCACCCTCCATTCTCTGGCGCGAGGAAACCGGCTGTACCTCGTATCGTTCCGCATGCAGGACCGTCTCTTCCGCGGGAGCCATGTCGTCCATCTCCTCCGGGCTGATCCAGATACGGCCGGCGTGCAGCTTGCCTTCCTGGGCCTCGTCGCCGGCGGGCACGGCCGTTTTCTTCACGCGCGGAGTCGCAGCCTGTGCGGCCTTCATCTCGCGCGCCTCTCGCTCTTCGCTCGCAAACAGCGCGCCGGACTCCGGCTGCGCAACCCTGCCCCGAATCGGCACCTGGTAGTCCGACATCGGCATCATCGCCTCGGAGATCATGCGCGCGCGCCGGTCGGGCATGTCCTGCCTGAAGCCTGTGGCAATGACGGTGATCTTTACCTCGTCCTTCATGCGTTCGTCCTGCACTGCGCCGAAGATGATGTTGCAGTCCTCATGCGCCGCGTTCTGGATGATGGTCGAAGCCTCATTCACCTCGCTCAGCTTCAGCGTGCTGGACCCGGTGATGTTGATGAGGATGCCGCGCGCTCCGTCGATCGCGCCGGATTCAAGCAGCGGGCTGGCCATCGCCGCCATCGCGGCGTCCATGGCGCGGTTCTGACCGCGGCCGGTCGCCGTGCCCATCACGGCATAGCCCATGCCGGCCATGGTTGTCTTCACGTCGGCGAAGTCGCGGTTGATGACGCCGGGAATCGTGATGATGTCCGAGATGCCCTGCACACCCTGCCGCAGCACGTCGTCGGCGATGCGGAAGCTCTCGAAGAAGCCAGCGTCCTTCGCGACCGCGAGAAGCTTCTCATTGGGGATGACGATCAGCGTGTCCACCGACTCCAGCAGCTCCTGCATGCCGCGCTCGGCCTGCATCATGCGCCGCTTACCCTCAAACGCAAACGGCCGTGTCACGACCGCAACGGTCAGCGCGCCCATCTCGCTGGCCAGCGACGCGATCACCGGCGCCGCGCCTGTGCCTGTGCCGCCACCGAGGCCGGCGGTGACGAAGACCATGTCCGCGCCTTCCAGCGCCTCAATGATCTTTTCGGAGTCTTCCAGCGCCGCCCGGCGGCCCGTGTCCGGGTTTGCGCCTGCGCCCAGGCCGCTGGTCAGCTTGACGCCGAGCTGCAGCTTCACCGGCGCGTTTGAAAGCTGCAATGCCTGCGCGTCGGTATTGGCGGAGATGAACTCAACGCCTTCCACACCCGCCGCGATCATGCGGTTGACGGCGTTGTTGCCGCCGCCGCCCACGCCGATCACCTTGATCTTCGCGCCCGTCGGCGTCTCATCGTTGTACTGAATGCGGAGGTCGTCCATCTCGCCCATCGTCTGCTGCTCCCTCGTGTTGATCTGTGCCTGGCACTTCCGGCTGCACGCTCCAGCCTTTGCGGTCCGCGAATCGGATCTCCCAAATCGCATTTGCTTATCTCGAACCTCGAACTGCGAACCGCGATCCTTGTTTACTCATCTTGCAACGCCGCCCGCTGTGAAGAAATACGCGAGTGCGCGAAGGAACCACGCTCGATACTTCTTTTTGCAATTTCAGAAGGCGCACGAGATGTACGGACTCGATTTACGAACCGGCGTAGACTCGGAATCGCAATGCCCATCGCGAAGCTCACCGTCGAAATCTCCATCGCCCACGCGCAGTCCATCAAGGACCGCCGGCAGGTCGTCCGCTCGATGAAGGACAAGCTGCGTCATGGCTTCAACGTCTCGGTCGCCGAGTTGGACGATGCAGCGCTGTGGAACCGCGCCACGTTGGGGCTGGTGGCGATCTCCAACTCCGCCGACTATCTCGCCGGGCAGATGCGCGAGATCGACGACGCGCTGAACCGGCTGGCAACCTCGCTGGGCGCCGACATTACCGACTCATGGGTGGAGATGCTTGGCGAATAAGAGGTTATGGGCGCTAAGTTCCCGGCGCGAAAACCCGCAAAATGGCCGCCCAAAACTGATATTCTTAGTTGTTTGAGGAAATTGCCCGAATGCCTGAACCACGAGGCCGAACCCATCATCGCCTGCGCGTCACCAGCACCTTCTCCGACGAGATCGGAGCCATGCTGGAGGGCGAGCTCTCCGACCCCCGCATCGCGCCCAGCTACGTCACCGACGTAGTGCTCGCGCCGGGCGGCAAGAGCGTGCGCATCTTCGTCGCCGTGCATGGCACGGAGGACGAAGAGGAGTCCACCCTGGCCGCGCTGATGACCGCCCGCGCGTACATCCGCTCGCAACTGCGCGATCGCATGGGCGTGCGCCACGTGCCCGAATTGACCTTCGCCATCGACCGCTCCGAGAAGCTGACCGGGCGCATGGAAGAGCTGCTGGCCCGCACACGGAAGCGCGAGCGACGGCGCAGCGAGCAGTCCGCAACCAAGCCGGAAGCGACTGCGGCAAAACCTGCCGGGCCGCGCAACTGAAACCTAAATTGCCGATCCAATTCCAGTCCGAAGCAGCCCTGCGCCGCCATTTCTGCGGCTCTGGTAGCCTTGGGGTGCCCAATTCCCCAGTGGGCGCGCGGGCGGCACAAAATCTCCCTTCATGCAATTTCTGACCGAACCCGCAGAGCCGATCGCAGCCGCGGCTAAAGCCCCCCGCACCTTCGGCGCATCCGTCCTGACATGGCTCCGCGCCAGGCTGGCCGCGCTGCATGGCGGCAAGCCGTGGGAGTTCGTCGTACTCGTGGTGATGACCAGCTTCCTGTTTTTCTACGGGCTGGTGCCCATCCTCGGCGGCGACCAGGTGGGCCTCGTCGGCGCCGACGAGCCGCGCTACGCGCAGATCGCGCGCGAAATGCTGACCGCGCATAACACCGTCTGCGGAGAATACCGCGCGGAGATCGTCCCGCACAGCCTGCGGCCAAAAGACCTGAAAGCCTCGGCGCACTGTCTCGATGCCGGCACCGTCACACCCATCCTCTACGGCCATCCGTGGCTTGAAAAGCCCGCGCTCTACTACTGGCGCGCGATGGGCTTCTTCCGCGAGTTCGGCATCTCCGACTGGTCTGCCCGTCTGCCTTCCGCGACTGGTGCGTGGTTGCTGATCGCGATGATCTTTCTGCACATGCGCCGCTTCCGTCCGGGCGGCCAACTCGACGCGGCGCTGATCACCGCAAGCTGCGTCGCCATGATCGGCTTCTCCCGCGGTGCCTCTACCGACATGCAGCTGGCCGCGCCATTCTGCATCGGCATGCTGGGCTGGTACGCGTGGTATGAGACCGGCAAGAAGTTCTGGCTCTTCGATCTCTACTTCTTCGGCGCAGCGGCCACTTTGGCCAAGGGGCCCGTCGCTCCATTCCTCGCGCTGAGCATCATCTGCCTCTTCCTCGGCCTGCGCCGCGAGTGGTCCGCGCTGCGGCGCACCATCTGGATCCCCGGCCTGCTGCTTTACTTCGCAATGGTGCTGCCCTGGTACATCGCTGTGCAGCGCGAGAACCCCACCTTTGTCGAGCAGTTCATCGTGCAGCACAACCTCAAGCGTTTCGCTACGGACATGTACCAGCACAAGCAGCCGTTCTGGTACTTCCTCGCCGTCGCCATCGTTGGACTGATGCCGTGGACCGTGATCGCGATCCGTGCACTGGTCGCAGCCATCAGCGACTCCGTCGCCGAGTGGAAGGTGCGCCTCAACCCCAAGCACTACTTCGGCCTGCCGCGCGCCGGTGACGCCTTCCCTGAGTTCCTCGTGCTCTGGGCGCTCTTCCCCATCGTCTTCTTCAGCTTCTCGGAGTCGAAGCTCCCCGGCTACATCCTGCCCGCCATCCCGCCCATCACCATCCTCACGGGCGACTATCTGAACCGCATCCGCCGCCAGGGCCTGCCCAAGTGGCTTCTCTGGTCGCACGCCTCCATGTGCGCGCTCGTCACCTTCGTCATCATCCTTGCGCCGCAGCATATGCTGTATGACACTCTGGTGCCGTCGCGTGGGTGGCTCGTTGCCGCATCGGCGGCAGCTGCGCTCGTCTTCTTCGCGGTCGCGCAGACCATCCGCATCGGCGGCATCCCGCACGTTCGCAATGCGACTCTGTTCCCTGTCCTCGCGGCGATGATCTTTCTGCTGGGCTTCCACGGCCGCGATCTGGACCTCAACTACTCCGCGCGGCCCCTGGCGCAGCAGATGCAGCAACTGGCGCCCAACGTCCGGCCGGTTGTGGTGCACGACGTCAAGCGCGATATGGTCTACGGCCTTGCGTTCTATCGCAATGAGGAGCCGCTGGACTACGCCAAGGACGGCGTGCCCTACCGCGAGCACCTGCTGGTGCTTCCGTCAAAGGAAACCTCGCAACTGGATCAGTGGCTCCCCGGCCGCGTCTACGCGCCGCTCTTCCTCTATCCCGAGCAGGGCCTGGCCGTCTACCGCGTCTACGCGTTTCGGTAACGTGAGGTGCGCGCTGCGCTAAGTCTAGAGGTCGCCACCTTCGCCCTACCCCACGATCCCCGGCCCCACATACTGCATCTCATACTTCGCGAACAGCGGCGCATCCATCTTCGGCCCGTTCGGCACCGCAACCGCGCGAAAGAACTCCTCCATCTTGCCCGCGGGCGTAAACGCAATCAGCATCCGCGCCGGCTTCTCGCCTGTTCCGGCAAAACAATGCGGCACACCCCGCGGGCCCAATACGGACTCGCCGGGCTTTACCAGCACCTCTTTGCCTGCAACACGGAACAGCACCTCGCCCTCCAGCACATAGAACCACTCATCCTGATGCAGATGAAAATGCTCGGGCGGCCCGCCCTTGCCCAGGCCTCTGTGTTCAATCGCAAAAAGACTGCCGCCCGAATCCTTCGTCGGCACGCGGAACAAAATCGTGCTGTAGCCCAGCGAATGCTTCTCGCCGAAACGGTCCATCCCCTCGCCCACCACATGGGCCTCGCCGCCTCCTGGTGGCACCGCACTTTGGCCCTGCGCAAACCGCTCCAACATCACTGCCGGCACTGCGGAACCAGCCGCCTTCAAAAAAGACCGTCGCCTCATGCGTATCTCTCCTTGCGTATGTGTCCGGACACACAGAGCTGCTGAAGTAGACCATCCTACTACCGGAGCATCCCCAGCCCACCTGCCAACCCCCGGGTCATCCAACTGGGATGACCCGGCCCTGCTTCCTCGTCGTCGACCGCGAATACAAATGCCCTCCAAAAACTCTGTCAAGCCACGGCGACGACCGATCTCCGTCCATCTCTTTCAATCTGCACCACATCTTTCTTTCAGAAAGTTGGCATTTTAGTTTTGCTCCACCGGATAAAATAGAAGTAGATAATAGATCCAGGAAGGCCGGGCCACCTGCCGGTCTTAGCTGACTTAAATCGTCAGGATACGGGGGGAGATACTTGCGAGATACTTTCGATACCTAAGTCCTTTATCCGGGATACTTTAAGACTTAAGTATGGGGGGAGGGGGGTCTCCCGCGGCCGCGGTCGATGCCGCCTCCGAGCCCTGCAACCCACATCTCATGCATACTGAGAAAGTCAGCCGCGACGCACCCATTCCATCTCCAAGGGCCCAATCTCAAGTGCAATATCTGAATCACGAACTACTGGATAGCGTCTCCGCCCACGACTTCCGTAACCGCCCGCCGTTCCCCTGGACCCACATCGAAAACTCCCTTACGCCGGAGGGCTACGAGCTGCTGCGCGCCACCATGCCCGGAACCAACTCCTTCGATCGCCACATCGGTGTCAAGCGCGCGCACGGCCAGGTGTCGCATGACCGCTACATGCTCCACTACCGCGCCGGCCTGGAACTGCCCGATCCCTGGCGTGACTTTATCGCCGAACTCAACGGCCCCGCCTACCACCGGTTCCTGCGTCGGCTGCTCGGCCCGCGCAACTACATCTGCACCTTCTCCTGGCATTACGCGTGGGCGGGCTGCTCTGTCTCGCCGCATTGCGACGCGGCCCGCAAGCTCGCCACCCATATCTTCCACTTCAACGATCCCGCCGACTGGAAGCCCGAGTGGGGCGGCGCCACGCTGATCCTCGCCAGTGACCGCAAGCTGCCCACGCACTCCGCGCCCGCATTCGATGAACTCACCGTCGCCGGCGCAGGCGGCCCGGCAGGCAACGGCAGCCTGCTCTTCCAGCGTACCGATCACTCCTGGCACGGCATGAAGGCTCTCGCCTGCCCCGAAGACAAGCTGCGCAGGATCTTCTCCGTCACCATCAATGTGCCGACCGCGCAGGTGCTCTGGCGCCGTATCCGCGGCAAGGACCCCGACGGCTTCCCTGTCCGCGCCGCATGAAGCGCAGTTCTCAAACCGTCCGGGTGCCCCATTCATGCGGGGGCATCAGCACACGCGTGAGTGGGAAGCAAACCGCTGGCTGGGCCTTCGCATTTCCGCTTTCTCTCGTACTCGCGCTTGTCGCCGGCTGCAAACAGCTTCCGCCGCCCACGCCGCTCAATCAGCTCAACGCGCAGCAGACGCGCGGCTACTACATCTTCCAGCAGACCTGCCGCCAGTGCCACTCGGACCGCGTCAGCCAGCCGCTCAACGGGCCCTCGCTGCGCGGCGTCTTCAAGAAGCAGTACCTGCCCTCCGGCGCGCCCGCCAACGACGAGCGCGTGATGAGCACCATCGTCAACGGCTACGGCATCATGCCTCCGATGGGCCGCAGCCTCTCGCAACAAGACACCGCCGATATCCTCGCCTACCTGCACACCCTTTAGCGCAGTGTGAGCGGATGATCACGCAACTCGATTCGCTTCGCATCCGTCGCGGACGAAGTGCTATCCTGCGCGCACCATGAATCGTGTGCGCGGAAAGTGGATTGCATCCTGCAGCATCGCGTCCTTCGCTGCCTTTGCCGCGTTCAGCGCAGCG
>DATCBR010000416.1:0-3485 GCA_036511765.1 Acidobacteriaceae bacterium
TTCGGGCAGCATCTGTTGTGGCGTGTCTTTGCCGTGGACTACCACGACGGTCGCACCGGCGTAACCAAAACGGACAACCGCGCGCTCGCCGTCCGCCAGGGTGACCACAAGAACATCCGCCTCGGCACCTACGGCGCGGACGCGCTCACCGTGCTTCCCGCAGGCCCCGGCAGTCTTGATCTCCTCTTCTGGGGTGCGCTGCAAAATGGCAACTGGGGCGCTCTCGATCAGCATGCTGCCGCATTCGCAACAGAGGCTGGCTTTCGCCTGACGCACGTCACTTCTAAACCGTGGCTGCGCGGCGGCCTCTTCCGTGGAACCGGCGACCGGAACTCCACCGACGGCGTCCACAACACCTTCTTCCAGATGCTGCCCACGCCACGCATCTACGCGCGCTTCCCTTTCTATAACCTGATGAACTCCACCGACCGCTTCGTGCAGTTCATCGACAATCCAACCAAAAAGATCGAGGTGTGCTCCGATCTGCACTTCCTCCAACTCACCTCCGCCAGCGACCTCTGGTATCAGGGCGGCGGCGCCTTCGACAACAAAGTCTTCGGCTATGTAGGGCGCCCCGCGGGAGGACACTCGAGCTTCGCTTCGGTCGCCGACGTCAGCTCGGACTATCAAGTTACACCATCGATCGCCCTCAATCTCTACTATGCCCACGCCTTCGGTAAGTCCGTTGTCGCAAACGACTACCCCGCAGGCAAGGCCGCCAACTACGGCTATCTGGAGGTCGTTTACCGCAGGAGTGCAATGCGAAATGCACGCTCTTCCCACTAATGCACGCAGCGTCTCAAGGACCGATTGCTTATACTTGTGAACAATAGCCCCATCTTCAATCCTCAATCTGCGCTTGCTGTGGCACTAAATCGAAGGACAAATCGGCTGAGGCCATGATGCCCCGGCCGCACGGATCAACCAATGGCACACGCTAGCTTCGACGGTCTCCGGGTTCTCTCTCTGGAGTCGCGCCGGGCCAAGGAGGTCGAGAAGCTGATCCGCACCTACGGGGGCGAGCCCTTCGTCGTGCCTGCGATGCGCGAAGTCAAGCTCGAATCGAACAAGCAGGCCCTCGACTTCGCCGCTAGGTTGATCCAGGGCGAGATCGACATTGTGCTCTTCCTCACCGGCGTCGGCGTGCGCACGCTGCTGGAGACTGTGGAAACGAAGTATGACCGCGAACAGTTTCTGACGGCGCTGCGGGCCACGCGCATCGTCACCCGCGGCCCCAAACCGGAACAGGCGCTCCGCGAGCTGAAGGTCAAGACCTTCGTCTCCGCCCCGGAGCCAAGCACCTGGCACGAGGTCCTCTCCACCATGGACCACTCCTTCGGCGAAGAGTTGAAGATCTTGCGTGTAGCAGTGCAGGAATACGGCGCATCCAATCCGGAATTGCTCGCGGAGCTGACAGAGCGCGCCGGCGAAGTCATCAAGGTGCCTGTCTATCAGTGGGCCTTGCCGCATGACCTCAAGCCGCTTCGCGAGTGCGTCCATGGCATCGCCAACTCTGACGTTGATGTCCTGCTCTTCACCACCGCCGTGCAGGTCATCCACCTGATGATGGTGGCGCAGCAGATGAACTCCATCGCGGAGCTGATGCGCGGCCTGCGCTCGGTCGCCGTGATATCCATCGGTCCAACCACCACGGCCGAGATGCTCCACTACGGCATAGTCCCTGACTTCGAGCCCTCCCGCCCAAAACTTGGATTTCTCATCAACGAGGCCGCCCAGTACTCCGGTGACGTGCTGCGCAAAAAGCGCGACAAGTCCCCTTCGTCCGATCTCGAAATGCTGACCAGTGCCATACCCGCCGCCGCGGTGGCCGCTGCAAAGGGCGAACTCGCCAAAGCCGCTTCGGGCCGCGGCGCCGTCCGCCGCGTCGCCGAATCCACCTCCACCATGGCGGGCTTCAGCGATGGCCTGAACTCCTTCGAATTTCTCCACGAGATCAGCAGCCGCATCGCGTCCGCCGATCCATTGCATGCTGTGCTGGACCGCGTCGTCGCATTCGTCACGACCGTCATCCCCTGCGATTCCTGCTTCATCTACACGCTGGAGCAGGACAAACTTGTCCTCCGCGCCTCACGCAACCCGCACGCCGATCTCGTCGACCGGCTCGATCTCGGCTTCGGTCAAGGCATCACCGGATGGGTCGCCGAGCACCGCGTCCCGGTTGCCATCGCCTCCAAGGCGTCGGAGGACCCCCGCTTTGTCCTCTTCAAGCATGTGCCGGAGGACGCCTTTGAGGCTATTCTCTCCACGCCCATCCTCTGCGCCAACCGCGTCGTCGGCGTCATCAATCTGCAGCACCGCCTCTCCTATCAGCACAGCGATGTCGAGATCCGTCTGCTCTCCACCATCGGCTTCCTGGTCGGTGCGGAGATCGAGCGCGCGCGCCTGGAGACGGAAAACTCTGAGCTCTCCGACCGCCTTGAGACCCGCAAGGCCGTAGACCGCGCCAAGGGAGTCTTGCAACGCGAACTCTCTCTGACTGAGAATGATGCCTACCGCCTCATGCAAAAAGAGAGTCGCCAGCGCCGTAAGTCCATGCGCGAAATTGCCGAGGCCATCCTGCTGGGCGACGAGTTGAAGAAGCCAAAGACCTAGCAGGACTCAACCGCAATCTCCGCCCGCATCCTGTGCTTGACAAACTGAACTAAACCGTTCAGTATTGCATTGCGAGGCCATCCCACCCATGATCCGCGTCCAGAACCTCGTCAAAACCTTCGGCGACTTCACCGCCGTCAAGGACATCTCCTTCGACGTCGCCCAGGGTGAGATCTTCGCCTTCCTCGGCCCCAACGGCGCCGGCAAGACCACCACCATCAAGATGCTCACCACCCTGCTCCGTCCCACCAGCGGAGTCATCGAGCTCGATGGCCTCGACCCCGCTGCCAATTCCAAGGAAGCACGCCAGCGATTCGGCATCGTCTTTCAGGACCCCTCGCTTGACGGCGAGCAGACCGCGTGGGAGAACATGGAGTTGCACGGAGTCCTCTACCATGTCCCGCGCAAGGTCCGTGCCGAGCGCACCGAGAGCCTGCTCAAGCTCTTCGAGCTCTGGGAGCGCAAGGACTCCTACGTCAAAACCTTCTCCGGCGGCATGAAGCGACGGCTTGAGATCGCGCGCGGCTTCCTGCACACGCCGCGCATCCTCTTCCTCGACGAGCCCACGCTCGGTCTCGACCCGCAGAGCCGCAACCAGCTCTGGACGCACGTCAAGCGCCTCAACGAGACGGAGAAGACCACGGTCTTCCTCACGACTCATTACATGGATGAGGCCGACCGCGTCGCCCATCGCATCGCCATCATGGACCATGGCAGCATCGTGGCCGTGGGCACGTCGGCAGAACTCAAACAGCAGACCGGCACCGACTCTCTCGAAGCCGCCTTCCTTGCGCTCACCGGCTCGTCCTTGCGCGACGAAAACGCCAACTCGACGGATGGCCTGCGCCAAATGGCAAAGATGTGGAGGCGAT
>DATCBR010000417.1:0-12559 GCA_036511765.1 Acidobacteriaceae bacterium
GGCGGCCTGCGCGAACTCTAACCTCTGCATTCAATCAAGCCGCATCGAGTACGGTGCATGTAGCATCTAGTCACTGAGTTCAGAGTGCCTGGCCCTATGCTCCTCGCGATCGACGTCGGCAATACCAACACAGTCCTCGGCCTGTATCGCCTCGCCGGCGCCAACGGCAAATCCGGCATTTCGTCTGTCGAGCGTTCCGGGACAGGCGAAGAAAAGGCCGCGCCGAAGCCGGCCCCTGAACTCCTCGCCCACTGGCGCGTCACCACTCCGCGGGCCGTTACCGCTGATGAGATCGGCGTGCTCCTCGGCGACCTCTTCGCCCTGCGCTCGCTTGCTCTCGCGGATGTGACAGGCGTCATCGTCGCCTCTGTCGTCCCTCCGATCGACTCCACCTTGCGCCGCGCGCTTGAGACCTACTGCCGCGTGAAGCCGCTCTTCGTCGAGCCCGGCGTGCGTACAGGCGTTCCTATCCTGACCGACAACCCATCCGAGGTTGGCGCCGATCGTATCGTCAACTGCGTCGCCGCGCACGACCTCTTCAAAGCCGCCGATGCTGCTGCCGTCGCGCCGCATCCGCATATCATCGTTGTCGATCTCGGCACGGCGACCACCTTCGACGTCATCAGCCCTCGCGGCGAGTATCTGGGCGGCGCCATCGCCCCGGGGCTGGGTATCTCCGCCGACGCGCTTTTTACTCACGCTGCCCGCCTGCCGCGCGTGGATGTGCGCAAGCCCGCACGCATCATCGGAACCAATACGGTCGACCACCTGCAGATCGGCCTCTACTACGGCTACATCGGCCTGGTGGATGGAATTCTGGAACGCATGATTGCCGAACTCGGTCCCGACACAAAGATCCTCGCCACCGGAGGCCTCGCACGCCTCATCGCCGGAGGCTCCAAGTACATCGCGCAGGTTGACGAACACCTGACGCTGACAGGCCTGCGCCTCATCTACGAGCGCAACGAACGCAATGACCGCGGCGAACGCGGCGAACGAAATCCCGACCGCGCCCACAAATCCCGTTCCTGATTCGTTGCACAGATTCCATCGACGAAAATATCCGCTTATACCGCGTCGTTCTCGTCAGCGGCTGGGTTGATCTCCGCCTGCTAACCTTTGCAGGGAGACGAATCTGCCTCTCAATTCCTGCTCCTTCGGGGGAGACGGCCCATCTCACACACGAACGAAACCACGGCGCATACTCCTGAGCCGCCTCTGCTCGTCCTTGCCGGGTCGACCGCCAGCGGAAAGACGGCGCTTGCGCTCGCGCTGGCCGCGCGGTTCCCAGCCGAGGTCGTCTCCTGCGACTCCGTCGCCGTTTACCGTGGCCTCGACATCGGCTCCGCCAAGCCGGCGCTGGAGGAGCGCGTCCTCGTTCCGCACCACGTCATCGATATTCTCCCGCCAGACCAGCCCTGCACCGCCGGACACTATGCCCGCCTCGCGCGTGAGGCCATTGCGGGTATTACGCAACGCAGGCGCCTGCCGATCGTCGCCGGAGGCACGGGCCTCTATCTGCGCGCTCTGCTCGACGGCCTCTCACCCGCACCGCCGCGCGATGAAGCTCTGCGCGAAAGACTCCGTGCCCGTGCCGGGAGATCGCCGGCCCACCTGCACCGGCTCCTCGCACGGTTGGATCCGGCCGCCGCGCACACCATCCATGCGAACGATGTGCCGAAGCTCGTCCGCGCAATCGAGGTCACGCTCCTTGCGCGTCGGCCCATCACCCATCACTGGAGCGAGCAGGGCCGCGATGCGCTCACAGGCTATCGTGTCCTGCGCGTGGGCCTCGACCCGCCGCGCGCCGCACTCTATGACCGCATCAACCGCCGCGCCGCTGCGATGTTCGATCGCGGCCTGGAAGAGGAGACCGCACGCCTGGTCGAGCAGTATGGCTACGACTGCCGTCCGCTCGCCTCGCTTGGCTATGCCCAGGCCATCGAGGTGCTGCGCGGCAGCATCACGCGTGAACAGGCTGTTGCGCTCTGCGCGCAGGGCCATCGCAACTACGCCAAGCGCCAACTGACATGGTTCCGCCGCGATACGGAGATCCACTGGCTGCCCGGCTTCGGTTCGGATTCCGACATCCAGTCCCATGCGCTTGCATTGGTTGAGAAACATCTCGCAGTCTGACGCGGAAAGGCCCACCGTCCCCGATGGGCCTCTCTGAGAGAGCAACTGACGAACAACATCATCCTGGCACTACCCTTGCAGCGTCAGGTCCTCGGCCAGCTTGAAGTGCACGACCGACTCCGATGGGATTTCCAGGTCGCGATTTCCCGTTAGCCCTGCACCAGCCGTTCCTGCACCCGCGCCAGCTGCGCCGCCGATCAGCGCGCCCTTGCCGCCACCAGCCAGTCCGCCGATCAATGCGCCCAGTCCCGCGCCGCCACCGATGAATGCCGCCGAGCGCTTGCCTTTGCCCTTCTTGGTCTCGGTCATGTCATGCGTTGCCAGCGGATATCGCCGTCCGTTCAGCTTGATCGCAGTGAGCCGCAGCTCCAGGATGGATGCGCCCTTGAAGTGGCCACGCGCATGAGAGACATCCACTACGCCCTCCACCGGAGTTCTCTGCGGCAGGATCACGCGTCCACTCTCGTCCGTGTACGGCTCTGCCAGTTCACCATCGAAGGATGAGCCGGCCGGCGTCGTCTTGACGCTGATGTGCTGATTGATGCGGATCGCCAGCGTTGTACCCGCCGGCACGCGCACCTCCGCAGGTCGAATGACGGGCGCCGGGGTTGCCGTCGGCACGCCGGATTCACCCTGCGCTGCGGCCGGAGCCGGTACGCCGGACTGCGCCTGCTGGGTTGTCCCGATGGGGCTGTAGTAGACGCCAGCCGCGGGAGGCGGCGTTCCCGGCGGCAGTGTCGCAGCGGGCATCGTGGTGGACGAGATCGTCTCCGCCGTCTGCCCCGGAGCAGGCGGCTGGATGGTAGTCGTGGTGGTGTTGCCGTCCTTGTCTACGGACACTACCTGCTGCGGCTGGCCTGTGGCAGCCGCCTGCTTCTTCGCATCGTCCATGGCCTGGTCCAGCTTGCTCTTGCAGCCCGCCATCAGCGCCATCGCCAGCAATACACTGCCCGCCAACCGAATCGTTCCCTGCTTCGTCATCGTTCGTTCCTCTTTCCATGCGTGCAGTTACAAAGAAAACAGGGCGCCGCCATATCGTCAAGAAGCGGTCTGTGCACGCAAATATGCCATACCAATTAGGATGCTAGTTCCGGAAGGAGCCGGGCGCGTATTCGGAAGGAAAAACCGGGAAATTGCGTGGAGGCCGGGGACAGCTCAGGGCCGAACCCGCGCAGCAGGAAGAGCCTGTTGGCAAACATGACACGGCCTGCGCCTGCGCCTGACCGCTGTGTTGGCCGGCCCAGGCTAGAACGGCAGCCGCACCGAAACGATCAATGCATGGTTGTAGGGGTGGTAGTGCGTCACCGCGATCTGCTCGCCGGCGGCCAGCGTCACCGCACGGCGTCCGGGAGCGCCGCCTGCATCATGCGAGAGCGAGATGCGGCCCACCACGATGCCGGGCGTGACAAACGTCGCTGCCTTTCCATTGTTCGCACCGCCCAGGTAGAAGCTTGAGTTGATTTCGATCTCCGGGGTCAGGATTTTTGCGAAGCCCTTCGCGCCCAGACGATTCTCTATGGCGTTGTTCCAGGCGATGGTATGCCCCAGTCCGTGTGCGTTCGTCACCGGCAGCGTGCCATTCAGCGTCACGATCACCGCCCAACGCCCCCGACCTTTTCCCGCTACCACGCCCGGCGTCACCACCGCGCAGCAGATGCCGTTCCCGTGTTTGCCTGTGGGCACGATCGCATTTGCCGAAGCCGTCAGGGCGTAGTTGCCGTGCTGTTCATTCGCGGCCGCCAGCCGGTATTTCCCCTGGAACCAGACGTCGCCGAAGCCGTCCTGGACGCCGGGCTGCGCGTGCTCAAAGAACGGCGGCACACCGAAGATCAGTTCCGTGTGCCGTGCGGGAATCAGTTCGAGACCCTTGTTGTTTCCCAGATTCCAGGTGCGGTAGCCGGCGGCGTTGGTCTGGCGCGCGAACTCTGTCCGCATCGCCTGGTCGATCCGGGGTGTTGAGGTCGCCACCGGCGTCGCCCAGTGCGGCTGGCTGCCCTCCGTCTCGGCTGCACGCGCCTGCCATCGAGCAATCCAGGACGGCCCTGCAGCGGAGCTTGATCCAGCTCTAGCCGAGCCTGCCTGCATTATCGCGGCGGCATGTGCCTGCGCGCATGCATTCGCCGGCAGCGCGCCAGGCGCACACACCAGCCCCAAACCCGCAACTGTTACGCGGGCCATTCTTCGCAATTGTTCCATTCACATCCATTCTATTGCCGGGCGCCCAATCGCTCTACTCAGCGGACTGGGCTTGCTGGAGTGCGACGGCAAGATCGTGGAGGCGTGAGGGATCGGCATCACTGACAGCGTGCGGACCTGATTGCCTTCCTGAAGCAAAGCGCGGCAGCGGTCACAGGACGCGGGAGGTTTGTTCCTTCGCTGCGCTGGCGGCCACGCGCGCTGCCTTGCGGCGGGAGAGCACCGAGCTGTGGCGGGTGCGGGCGCGCTCGGCGACGTGGTCAATCTTCTTCCAGAACGCGATGAAGTAGTCGGCGGCGGAGATGATGGAGACGATGGTCATCCAGATGATGGCCCACACGGCGATCATGTGCACCGCGACGATGAAGCCGCCCCAGTTCCAGTAGTCCCAGCGGTGCGCGAGGATGGCGGCGACCACGGAGACGATCTGGATCACGGTCTTCAGCTTGCCGATCTCCGACGCCTCAATGGTAAAGCCTTCGCTGGCGGCGATCGAGCGCAGGCCGGAGACCAAAAACTCGCGTCCGATGATGATGACGGCTATCCAGGGCGGAACAATGCGCGGGTTGTAAGCGACCAGGATGATATAGGCCGCGGTGACCATCAGCTTGTCCGCCAAGGGGTCCAGCAGCATGCCCAGCGTGGTGATCTGGTTGCGGCGGCGCGCGAGGTAGCCGTCGAGCCCGTCGGTAATCATCGCCAGGATGAACAGGCCGGAGGCAATCAGCTCCTGCCGTCCGCCGCTCAGGCCATGGGTAGCGGGGTTGAACGGGAACGCCGGCGAGAGCACCCAGATCAGCACCGGGATGGCTGCGATGCGGCTGACCGTGATGGAGTTTGGCAGGTTCATGGGCGGATGGGGACTTGCCGCCCCGGCTCAGTGCGAACGCCGTCTGCGGCGGTCAATCTCGGTGAGGACCAGTCCCAGGACACCAACCACCAGAGCACCCGCGAGCAGATAGCCGTACGGTCCGAACTGTGCCATTAGCGAGCCTTCCGTTCCATTTCAATCCCAAACAACAGTATGACTCCGCAAGCAGCCCAGAGCAATAGCATATTGCGCCATCGCAGACCGTGGTCGAGTGGAACAAACACCATCGCAAGGACTGCCAATTCCTGAAGGTGTTCGCCGATCTTGTGCAGTAAAGCGGATGGCGTTCTTTCAATCTCCGGAACTCAGCGAAGGCCTGCTCAACGTCACTAGCATTTTGCCACAGGCGCGGTATATCCCGGCATGGTTCCAAAGTGGGCATCCGAGAGAGCGCAACAGACGGAAAGACCGCGATTTCGCTCTGCCACGCATGTAGATTGGCGCTGGGTCTTCCGGGTGTCCTCTTGGGGCTGAAGAAACAACTGCGTCTCCACTGCTGTTGGATCATTCTCGTGGCGTTCGCTACAGGGTGCGCGACCACCGCTATCAATGCCGAGGTGTCAGGCGGCAACGCAGCCAAGACCGGTTCTGCGGCGCGTGACGGGAATCAGCCGCACGCCATCAGCGGTCCGACCACCAGCGAGCTGTTCCTCTGCATCGGGCCTGCACCGGCATGTCCTTCCACCGGCACTGTGAACCCGCCGCCGGCGTTCCAGCCGATGCTGGCCATGCAGTTCGGCCAGACGTGGAACGGCACCATGGACGCCTATGCCAACGACGGCAGCGCAATTACAGGAACAATCTCACTGGTCGATGTCTACAACGGCGGCCCGCCACAGACCTACTGCACCGTCGCGGTCGCTGTCGGCGGCGTCTGCAGCGCCAGCGTAGGAACAACTGTGGGAACCGCGGTCGGCACGCATCTTTTGACGGCGATGTACTCCGGCGACGCAACCCACCAGCCTTCCACCTCAGCTGCCGTGACCATTGTCGTTAGCCAAGAGACAACCACAGCAACCCTGACAGGCACCCCGAACCCAGCACTCTTCGGACAGCCGGTGACGCTGACGGCGACTGTGGGTGGGACTTACGCCACGCCGACAGGCACGGTGACGTTCCTGTCCGGCGGCGCGGTGATTGGCACTGCAACCCTGGCTGCAGGCAGCGGGACTGTGGGACTGGCGGGAACCGCGACAATTGCCACCTCAACCCTGCCGGTCGGGCAGGACACGATCACGGCAGTGTATGCGTCAACCACGAACTTCACCTCCGCCACCGCGACGTGGATAGAGACAGTCACGCCCGCGCCCGCGGGCAGCTTTACTGTGACCGTGACCCCCGACCCGGCGGCGATCGGCGTGGGCCGCAGCGCCACGCTGGATGTGACTGTATCGCCGCAGAACGGCTTCGCGCAGGATGTAACGTTGAGCTGCAGCAACCTGCCACAGGAGGCGACATGCGCCTTCGCGACGCCCACGATTGCCGGCGGCAGCGGGACCACTGCCGTCATCATCCAGACCACTGCACCGCATACCTGCGGGACGAGCACGCCGTATTTTCTGGGCGGCAATAGCAGCGCTGGATTTGGCGACTGGTTCAGCCGTCATGGCTCACCAGCCGCCTTGCCCGCGATAGCCGGCATCTTCGCGTTTCTCGTGCCGCTGCGGCGCAGACGATGCGTGAAGCTGCTGATCGCGCTGGTAGCGATCGCAAGCACAATGCAGATCACCGGCTGCGGCAACTGCACGGACCTCGGCACACGCCCGGCGACCTACACGATCGAAGTGACGGGGACAGCAGCGGATTCTTCAACGGCAGTGTCGCAGGCGGTGACGCTGACGGTGACGATCTAAGCGGTCAGCAGGTTCGCGTCGCGCCAGATGCGCCATTTGCCATCCTCGCCACGGCGATAGGAGGAGAGGATATTTCCTGAGCGGCGTATGACTTCGCCATTCGGTGGCGTGATCGTGAGGTCGAGAAAGAGCCGGCAGAGAGCGAGGTCTCCGTGGATGGTGATCTCCTGGATTTGAGGTGAGCCCTCAATCTTTACCTTGCCCTGCATCGCGCGAAAGCGTGATTCGAAATCGTTACGGGTCATCGGCGGGTTGCCGACGGTGAGAAAAAGCACATCATCGGCCATCAGACCCATAAGAGTTTCGAGGTCACCCGATTTGGATGCCCGCATCCATGCGTCGATGAGATTGCGAATTTGCTGTTCGTCCTGAGAAAAAGGTGACGACATTGGATCTCCCTCGAGGATTTAATATCTCACGTGGACCACGGCGCTGGCGCCATGCGGTTGAGGGCACGCATATATGGGATGATACGGCTGTTCCTGACTGCGCCTTCGCCGGCCAATCCTCCTTGCCGCTGTAGACTTGAATCTTATGCGCCCCAGTCCCAACGTCCCCAGCCAGAGCGAGTTTGCGCGTCTCGCGCGTGAGTATACGCTGGTGCCCGTCTACCGCACCGTGACTGCGGACCTGGAGACGCCGGTCTCTGCCTTCCTGCGCATTGCGGCCAGGGAGCCCGAGGCTTTTTTGCTCGAGTCGGTCGAAGGCGGCGAGCATGTAGGGCGCTACACCTTCATCGGGATTGAACCGTACAAGAAGATCGTCTCGCGCGGCAGGACAATCACGGTCGAAGAGCGCGGCGTAGCCACCAGCTTCGAGGGCGATGTCTTCGCGGAGCTGAAGGCTGCGCTCAGCGGGCATACTCCCGCGCGCCTTTCGGCGCTCCCGCCTTTTACCGCGGGCGCGGTCGGCTTCTTCGCCTACGATGTTGTCCGGCAGATCGAGCGGCTGCCGGAGAAGGCAAAGGACGAACTGGGCGTGCCCGATGCCTGCCTGATGTTCTTCGACCAGGTGATTGCCTTCGACCATGTGAAGAAGGAGATCCACCTGATCGTGACGGCGGACCTGACGCGTGCTGTGGCAAAGGTAGAGGCGAAAGCGGCGAAGGCAGCGGTAGGTGCGGCGGGAGTAAAAGCAGATTCCTCCGCTGCGCTGCGGAATGACAAACCTGTGAATCCGGTGACTGCCGCGTATGAGCGTGCGGTCAGGCGGCTGGACAAGCTGGAGAAGCGGCTGGCAAAGGCCCTGCCGAAGCAGAAGAAGTGTGAAGTTCGCGGCAAGCTGCAACTCAAGTCGCGCACACCGAAGGCGGACTTCATCAAGGGCGTCGAGAAGACCAAGGAGTACATCGCAGCGGGCGATGTCTTCCAGTGCGTGCTCTCGCAGCGGTTTGACTGCGTGCCCGGCGTGGATCCCTTCGACATCTACCGCTCTCTGCGCATCGTGAACCCGTCGCCCTATATGTACTTCCTGCGCTTCGGAATGGGCGCGGCGAGCGTAGACCAGGCGCCGGCAAAGAAGCGCGGCAAGAAGCTGAAGAAGCGGCTGAAAGCCACGGCCAGCCACATCGTGGGCAGCTCGCCTGAACTGCTGGTGCGCGTGGCAGGCAGCAGGATTGAGTACCGTCCCATTGCAGGCACGCGGCCGCGCGGTGCGGACGAGGCCGCCGACCGCACCTTCGAGGCGGAGCTGCGCGCCGACCAGAAAGAGGTCGCCGAGCACGTGATGCTGGTCGACCTCGGCCGCAACGACGTAGGCCGCGTGAGCGAGTACGGCAGCGTGAGAGTGAAGGACCTGATGGTCGTCGAGCGCTACTCGCACGTGATGCATCTGGTCAGCTCGCTCGAAGGCACGCTGCGGCCCGAGTTGAATGCCATTGACGCCTTCAAGGCGTGCTTCCCAGCGGGCACGCTGTCGGGCGCGCCGAAGATCCGCGCCATGGAGATCATTGAGGAGCTGGAGCCCGCCCGGCGCGGCGTCTACGGCGGCAGCATCCTGTATGCGGACTTCTCAGGCAATCTCGACTCCTGCATCGCCATCCGCACGCTCTATATGCACGGCGAGCAAGGCCACATCCAGGCCGGCGCCGGCATCGTCGCGGACTCAGTGCCGTTGACCGAGTTTGAGGAATCCGTGAACAAGTCCCGCGCGGTCGTGAAGGCCATCGAACGCGCGCGCGGCGCGTAGCTAAGGCTGCCTGCTTCTATTCCGCGGTCAGGTTCTACAGATAGAAGTCGAGGTCCTCCATCGCAGGTTTCTCGATCACCGGGAACAGCCTACCGCTTCACCGATTCCACGTGCTCCTCGCGGATGTCCGTGTACTCCTCGGTGTAGGGCTTCTTGCCGAACATCGTCCAGAAGTAGTTGATCGTGTAGCGGCCCGCCATGGTCAGCATGCCTTCTTTCTTCAGCCGTCTGGCGGAAGAATACATTTTGAGGTCGAACGTGAACCGCACGTCGCCCACCTTGGCCACCCGCCGCGCAATGTCCGTGTCCTCACCGTAGAACGAGATCGATGTATCGAACCCGCCGATCTGTTCGAGCGCCGTCCGCCGCAGGACAAAGTTCCCGCCCTGCACCATGCCGCCTGCGCGCAGCACCCACCGGTTGATCGCGTACACCCACCACGCCACCGCGTAGAAGATCCACACGCTCGCCCGCTGTTGCGCCGTCAGATCGTAGTAGAGGAACGGCCCGCTCAGCGCCGCCATCCGCGGCTCCTCAGCAAACGCCTTCATCACCTTGGCCACCCAGCCCGGCGTCAGCCGCGAGTCTGAATCTACATTAGCGATCAGCTCGCCTGTGCTCGCCGTAAAACCCGCCTGCCGCGCAAACGTCAGCCCCTTGCGCATCTCGTCCACCACGCGCACGCCGGGATAGCCCAGCGCGACCTCGCGCGTGCGGTCGGTGCTGGCATTGTTGACGACGATGATCTCGGCCGGCTCGGCCAGGTCTTTGGTCTGCTCCAGGATCGCTTCGAGGCAGTCCGGCAGGTAGGCTTCCTCGTTGTAGGCAGGCACCACAAAGCTGAGGCGCATATAGCTCTCACACTAGCCCTCTATTGTTACAGCAAGCTCACAGGCTGTGCTGTAAATTGGCCGCACCTTGCTCGGCACTAACGCCCGTTTTCGGGCATCGCCGCCCCAGCCTTGATCCACTGCTCCACCACCGCGATGTCCGCGTCTTTCATCCTTGGCGACTTGGGCGGCATCGGCTTCGGGTCCTTCGCCGGCCCCTCATGCCGCATCAGCTTCACCAGTGGGCTGTTCCCGGGATCGCCCGGCACGATCACCCTGCCGTCGCGCCCGCCCTTCATCATGGAGGCGCGGGTATCCATCGCCAGGCCGCCCTTGTGGTTCATGCTGAAGTGGCACTTGCCGCAGTTGGCGATCAGGATAGGCCGTACCCGCTCCGTGTAGAACGCCGGTGTCGCCGGATCGGCAGCCGCACTGACGCCGCGCAGGCCCAGGACCGCTATTAAACAAATCGCCGCAGCGCAACCTGCTGCCACACCCGGAACTAACCGACGCACTCGTCCCCTCATCTGCAAGCTGCCTTGATTTTATTGGACGGATTCTCTTGCGAGCGGCGAGCGCAGGTCGGTAGCGGCATCCCCAAGGCGATCTCGCGACGAGCTGAGAGGTATACGTCATATCGCTTATGCGAAGAAGTATTCTAGGCTTGAACGCAATGATCGCTAATTGTGCTGGAGGCGCAACCTCAGATAATGAGTATTGCCGCCGCTGGTATGTCACGTTTGGGATACGTCACAGAGCGGGACGAGGCTTCCGGCAATACGAAGATTTCTGGCGTAACAGCAGAGAACATATCGCTGAGGACAATAGCTCGCTCGATCTTCACACGGGAATTCGTCGCGCAACCTAACGAAACATCTTGCCTTGAAAGCTGCTCTTGGACCTTGCTTACCAAATCGGCCATGACTAGAAGACCTCCTGGTTGCAGTGGTGAAGATGAAACGTCCGGTTCATACGATCATTGTACGCAGAAAGCATATCGCTATACCCTCTAATTTTATCGCCGAGTGCATCATTACCTGAGTAGTCATCAATCTCAATACGCAATTCTCTGAGTTTATCGACGTTTAGATACCTTCCATGAGAGAACCAGCGGCGATGATTCGCAAGAGCCGCCGCAATCTCTGATGCTCTCACGGCTTTCTCCTCTTGCGTCACAGGAGAGCCCGGATTCGTTGTTCGATGCTTGTTCCAGTCCTTGAATTTGTACCGAACCAACCACTCCTTCAGGAGATCTATTGACAGGTCTCTTGCCTGCTCATACAGGGCAAGTTTCGCGAGGTCTAGACTGCGCAAAAATACCACATCAGCCGGACTCAGGTCGGTCTTGTTGGTAATCTCTGCAACTTTGTCCAAATAGCCTAGAGCGGGTATCCAACCGCTATTGTCAGGAGCCATAACCTGAGGATCGATAGGCCCTAATGATGAGGCGTAATCCATAAAAATCTTGTCACCAGACATGCAGAAGATGGTTCCAGCAGACATCGCGTAGTCAGGAACAACAAAATTTACAGACTGATAATGCTTCCTTATGACAGTGACAAAACGGTCGGCTGTCTCTGCGGAACCGCCTCCGGTACGAAGCACTATAGAGAGGGTGTTTTCGATGCGCTTAGAGGAACCCTTCACGCCTTCTATAAAGTTTCGGAATCGTTGGAAAATCGCTGGATGAATCGGGCCGGTATAGGCGATTACATCCGATCCTAAAAGGTCTTCCAAGGCTTTGGCCGACTCACTGATTTGCTTCGCAATAGTGCTATCCAGATCGACTGCTATCAACGTGAGTCTCCGAGGTGTTGATTTTGGCCTTAGAGAACTATACTCTTCGACCTTCTGCTGAGTTAGCCAGCGTATTTGTTGCCGCCAACACTTCCATGCAGATGGCTCACACGGAATCAGCCTCGCCACTTTCCCCGCCTCCCTACAAGGGATAACCTGAAACTGCTCTGGCGCTCCGCGCCTTCGAAACAAAATGACGTACCGGAATACCTTTGCTGCGCTCGCGGTGCTCGTCTGCCTTCTTGTCTGCCCCACACTTCGGGCAGCCAGGCCAACGAGACCTGCGCATCCGCCGCCGCGCTTTGCCACCAAAGAGCCGCATCTGCGCGCCACACATGGTCGCGCCACGCGGAAGACGGCGCTGGCGGCGACTCGCCGCAAAGCAGCGCCTGCCGCCTCCCGGCAGTCGCGACGCCTCGAAACCTCAACACACGCTGCCTCTGGAGTGCGCCGCGCATCCCGCAGCGGCAAGCCGCGCCGCATCTCGCAGGATCGCAGATCTGTTGCTCACTCCTCGCACGCCCGGCCCGCACGCAGCGCCCGTCGGCAAGAACCAGCGCGGCCTCTCTCCGTCGACGATGCGGAAGTGCGCGCGCGGCTCCGCGAGCTGGACGCAGCGGCGTCCATCCCGTCGCTGCTGCCTCCGCCACGCACCCTCGCCCTCTATGACGAGCGCGGCCGCCTCATCG
>DATCBR010000418.1:0-28031 GCA_036511765.1 Acidobacteriaceae bacterium
ATCGCCTCGCGCAGCTTTCACGCGGCCTCGTTCACCTTTGTCGCTCGCGGCGATAACGGCCGCAACCAGCTCAACTACTCCCACATGCTGGGCAGCCTTGCCGCGGCGGGCATCGCCAACACCTATCACCCCGCCGGCAGCCGTGGAGTCGGCGACACCTTCCAGACCTTCGGCATCAGTCTGGCCAGCAACATCATCGGCAACATGTTCCGCGAATTTGTGCTGCGTCACCTGGAAACAGTGCCCGCCTTCGCGAACGGCAAACACTAGCCGCCGGCTCTGAAGATCCGTATCGCCATGTGCGGCAGATGCAGAAAGCCCCACCCGAAGGTGGGGCTTCGCAGGTTAGCAAGCAGCGCGCTTATGGGATGTAGTAGCGCATGCTGGTGAAGATCATGCTGTCAGCGCCGCGCGGACCGGTGGGACCGACCACAGGACCGCTGGAGGGAGTATTGTTTCCAGACCAGAGATTGCGCTGCAGGTACTGGTAGTTGACCTGGTACTGGAAGCGGCCGTACTTCGGACTGCTGGCCACGCGATAGGTAAAGCCGAGGAGGCCTTCCTGAATGTAGCGCGTGGGCGAGGAGCATCCGCTGGCGCTGGGTGAGCCGCCGGTGGAGGAGCCGGGGTTGCTGGGCAGAGCGTAGCAGCCGGTGTCGTTGAGGTTGCGAGCACCGTATCCGATCAGGGCGCCGGTGGCCGTGGTGTAGACAGTGCGCTGCGCGTACTCGCCGCCGTAGTAGGCGTAGACGTCGAGCTTGGGCGCGGGGTGGGTCTCAATCGAGAGCAGGCCGTGGTAGTTGCGGATCGGCTCCAGAGTGCCGTCCGGGCGGATGGTGGCGTCAGCCAGCTGCGAGGAGCCGTAGCGTCCTGTGCCGTCGCCCACCATGCCGGTAACGGCAAAGTCGGCGTACTTGTTGGGCGAGACGCGCGCGGCGGCGAAGACGCCGCCCGCGGTCTTGGTGTTGCTGGTGTAGTTCGGCGAGTACGTATAGACGTTGCCGGACGTCAGCGAGACAATCGGGAAGTAGTAGTCGCGCAGGAAGCGCGCGATACCGCCCAGCTCAAAATGCGCGTGCGGCAGATCGTAAGTGCCCTTCAAGACAAAATCGGGTGCGACATTGTTGGCGTAGGTGCCGTTGAAGGCGTTGTAGAGGCCACCATTCTGGCCGGCGCCGGCGAAGAAGAAGTTGGCGGGGACAGCGCCCGAGGTGGCCGAGGCGGCGGTGAAGCCGGTGATCTGCGCGTTCTCAGCCGAGGCGGCGAGGGTGAGCATGCCGCCCTTCTTCACATCACCGAAGGTCTGCTGGACGCGGATGGCCGGCTGACGGGTCCAGGTGAAGCCGACGGTGTACTGCGCGTCGATGGAGTTGGGCAGCTTCTCGCTGCGGTTGTTGGTGCTCAGGCCGGTCTCGGTCACAAGCGACCACATCTGGCCGCCGGTGATGGTGAAGCCGCTGGAGAGCGCAGCCTGTCCCCAGAACTGGCGCTGGCGCAGCGTGTAGCTGTTGGACTGGTTGCCGTTGGAGGTGGTGCCGGCGCTGAGGAAGTCGCCCTCAAAGTAGCCGGAGAGCTTGAACTTGCCTGCGTCTCCGGTGAAGAGCGCGCCCAGGCGGCTCTGGCGGCCGGAGAAGTTGAGCTCGCTGACGTGGCCCTGGTTGGCGCTGGGCAGAGGGATGGCGTTGAACGGCGTATTGATGTCGGAGTTGACCGCGCGCTGCCGCCAGACATTCTCAAACGCGAAGAAGGCGACCGGCGTTATCGTGACGCCCTTGTAACGGATAGACGAGGGCGAGTCTATCTTCTCGTTGAGGTCGGCCTTGGCGGTGCTGATGTTGTCGACGAATGAGGCATTGACGCCCTGCTGGTCGGCCACAGTCTTCTGCAGGCCCTGCACCGCGTCGGCCTGGGCCTGAGCGGCGGACTGAGCGGCCTCTGCCGCTGCGGCAGCCTGCTGCGCCTGCTGGCTGGCCTGAGAGGCCTGCGACTGGGCGGCGGTGGCGGAAGACTGCGCGGTGGAGAGCTGCTGGTCCTTGGAGGCGTTCTGCTGTTCGAGCGCCATGATCTTCTGCTCGTCGGCGGCGAGTTTCTCTTGAAGCTCACGGATAGCGCGCTGCTCGGCGGTCTCCTTCTTTACCTTGGCGGACTTCTTCGTCGCGGCCGGCATTGGTGCGGATGCGGTCTGCGCGTGCAGCGGGAGCATACCGAAGACGAGCACGGCTGCCATCGCTGCGTAGAGTTGATTCTTCATGGGACCTCGCATGACTGAAGTTGAGAGACAGAACACGCACGGGAAGTAGCGGGACCTGATGGCCCAGCCGCACACCTGCTCTGGCTCGGTTGATTTCGTCTCTTAGGTTTTCAGGGGAATGTGAATAGAAGGCTAATTCGGCGCAGACATCTGTTGAATTTGGAAGGAATTAACGCGACGTTCACAAACGGCGACTGACGCGCCGACTCCTTTAAGGCACCTGTGCATTAGCGCGATGCAATGGCCGGGTCTGGAGCGGCTGGTTTACCGTAGGGTCATGTTGTGGAAGCGGACAGGCGCGGCTGCTCTGGCGTGCGGACTGGCGGCTGGGATAGGTGTGCGCGAGATGTGCGGCCAGGCGCTGAACCTGGTCCCCATGCCCCGCGAGCTGGCGGTGGCAGGAACAGAGCCGCTGAACGGCCAGATCGAGATCAACTGCGCTGCGCCATGCGCGGCGGAGGACCAGTTCGCGGTCGATGACCTGAAGCGATGGCTTGCGACGGACGGAATTACGGTAAGCGCGAGCGCGCCGGTGCATGTGCTGGTGGCGCGGTACGGAACGGAACGGGCTGGGCCAATTTTTCGGGATTCCGCGACGCAGCCGGGTGCGGCCGCGGCGATGCCGGTCGAGATGCAGGCGGAGGGCTACGCCATCAGCCCCGATGGGCGTGGGATAGCGCTGACAGCAGCGAACGGGGCGGGCATCTTCTACGCGCTGCAGACGGTGAAGCAGCTGGTGACCGGCTACGGCGCAAACGCCTTACTGCACACGGTAAAGGTGCGCGACTGGCCGGCGATGCAGTATCGCGGCCTTCAGGATGACCTCTCGCGCGGGCCGGTGACGACGCTCGAGTTCCAGAAGAAGCTGGTGCGGACGATTGCGGCGTACAAGGTGAATTTATATTCGCCATACTTCGAGCACACGATGGAGTATGCGTCGAACCCGCTGCTTGCGCCACCCGGCGGAGGCATCAGCGCGACGGACGCGCAGGAGCTGGTGGCGTACGCGAAGCCATATCACGTGACGGTGGTGCCGGAGCAGGAGTCCTTCGGGCATCTGCACAACACGCTCGAGTGGGAGCAGTACCAACCTCTGGCGGAGACGCCGCACGGCGCGGTGCTTGCGCCGGGGCAGACAGGATCGGTCGCGCTCATCAAGCAGGAGTTCGCCGAACTGGCGGCCCTCTACCCTGGGCCGTTTCTGCACATCGGCGCGGACGAGACGGTAGACCTGGGCGTTGGCCAGACCAAAGCTGACGTCGACGCGCGCGGGCTGGGCGCGGTGTATCTGGACTTTATGCAGCAGATCGCGACGGCGCTGAAGCCGCTGAATCGGCGGCTGCTGTTCTGGGGAGACATTGCGCAGGACTCGCAGCAACTGCTGAAGTCGCTGCCGCAGAGCTTCAAGGACGAGACGATTGCGATTGCCTGGGGATACAATCCGGAGCCGAGGGGTTTTACGAAGCTGCTGACGCCGTTTACGGCGGCTGGATTTGAGACGTGGGTCGCGCCGAGCGTGCATAACTTCCGCGTGGTGTATCCCAACTACGGGATGGGGTTGCTGAACATCCAGCAGTTCACGCGCGATGGCCAGCGGGCGGGTTCGACGGGGCAGCTCAATACGATCTGGAACGACGACGGCGAGGGGCTGGTCAACCAGGACTGGTACGGAATCCTGTTTGGCGCAGCGTGCGCGTGGCAGCAGGGCGAGTCGTCCATTGATCAGTTTCAGACTGCGTATGGGCCGGTATTCCACGGCGACATGACCGGCGCGCTGGACCAGGCGCAGAAGGAGCTGGTCGCCGCCCACGCGGTTCTGAAGGACGAGGCGAAGGTGGGCGATGCGACCAACAATATCTTCTGGCTCGATCCATGGTCGAAGGACGGGCAGAAGATTGCAGCGCAGGTGCGGCCATACACACGAGAGTTGCGCATGCATGCGGAGGCCGCGCTGACACTGATCGCGAAAGCGAGGGCGGCGGCGGGGACGAATCCGGTGGGAGCGGCTTCGGCGAATGGTGGCTTTGGGTCCACCTCGACGATGTATGACGCAGCGAAGTTCGGCGCCGCGTCGAGCGGGCTGCGCGAGCCGGACGCGGTAGACGCGATGGAGCTGGGCGCGCGACGGATGGACTTTATCGGGCTGAAGTTCGAGCTGGCCGACGAGATGGCGCAGGGCTATGCACGGGCGCAGGCAGATGCCGTAAGTCCGGACAAGAAGGTGAAGGCGCTGGCGGCGCGCGAGCTGAGCGACATCAACGGCATCAACGGGCGCGCGCAGGACCTGAGGAATGGCTACACGCTGCTGCGCGATCTGTATGAGTCGGCCTGGCTCCGCTCGAATCGGCCTTACTGGTTGCGCAATGTTCTGGAACAGTATGACGCGGCGGCGCAGCTCTGGATCGCCCGCGCGGACAAAGTGCATAGCGCGCAGCGGCAGTGGGCAGATGCGAAGACCCTGCCCAGTGCGGAGGAGCTGGGAATCCCGCCGGCTGCGGTTCCGGGTGCGGCGAATCCCGCAATGGGGACGCAATGAGCGTGCGAGTGATTGCCGCGCGGCGGCTGATCACGGCTGACGGCATCATCGAGCGGCCGCGGATCACGATCGATGACGAGGGTATGATCGCATCGATCGAGCCGGATGCGGCCAGCGCGGATGAAACCGCGACGATTGCGACGGCATTCTTTGACATACATGTGCATGGCGCGGCAGGCGCGGACGTAATGGACGGCTCGCGTGAGGCTATTGCACGCGTGGGTGGCTTTCTTGCGAAGCACGGCGTGGGGCATTTTCTTGCGACGACGGTAACCGCGCCGGTGGATGCCACCCTGCGCGCGCTCGCAGGAATCGCGG
Organism: Acidobacteriaceae bacterium; assembly: GCA_036511765.1. GTDB lineage: Bacteria > Acidobacteriota > Terriglobia > Terriglobales > Acidobacteriaceae > Edaphobacter. The sequence continues at coordinate 5,106 of DATCBR010000418.1, forward strand.
ATGCAATTGAGGCAACGCAGCGGGAAGGCACAGATCACAATTCTGTCGTGCGCGGAAAACCAGTTGGAATTCATCTGGAAGGGCCATTCCTGTCGCACGCCAAGCGCGGCGTGCATCCTGCGGCGGAGGTCCAAAAGCCATCGGTGGAACTATTTGAACGGTTCCAACAGGCCGCGCGTGGGCACATCAAATTAATGACTGTCGCGCCAGAGGCCGAAGGTGCGACGGAGCTGATCGCTCATGCGACAGCACAGGGCGTGCGCGTCAGCATTGGCCACTCCGACGCGACAGCAGCCGAGGCGCGTGCGGGGATTCGAGCTGGGGCCGTCAGCGCGACGCACACCTTCAACGCGATGCGGCGGCTGGACCATCGCGAGCCGGGGATCGCAGGGGCCGTGCTGGATGGCCGCGAGTTGTACGCCGAGTTGATCTGCGACGGCATCCACCTCGCGCCGGAGTTTGTGCGGCTGTGGTGGAGGGCGAAGGGTCCCCAGTCCAATGGAACCGCACGCGCGATCCTGGTGACGGACGGAATCTCAGCGACCGGCGAGCCGGACGGCGATTACCTGCTCGGCGGCCTGGAGGTTACAGTCGTGAACGGCCGATGCCTGCTGAAGATCGACCTGGCCGCGGGTAAAGAGACGCTGGCGGGCAGTGTGCTGACCATGGACCGTGCGGTCGCGAACCTGCAGGAGTTTACGGGCGCCACTCTGGAGGCCGCCGTCCATGCAGCGAGCCGGAACCCGGCACGGATGCTGGGGATGGAGGCGCTGGGTGAGGTCGCCATCGGCCAGCCGGCGAGCTTCAACGTCTGCAACGCAGAGGGCAAGCTGGTGCAGACGGTACTGCGCGGTCGCGAGGTGAGTTGTTAGTTTGCGGCTCCGCCCGCGCGTTACACTTGTGGAAAGACGCGTAACCGGCATCGCGCGAAAGTGGCGGAATTGGCAGACGCACCAGCCTTAGGAGCTGGCGGGGCAACCCGTGGGGGTTCAAGTCCCCCCTTTCGCACCATCTCTCTGGATGCTCTGGACCGGGACGGATACGACGCGTCGCGGCGAGGGAGAACAAACCGAGTTCGCACCATCGAGGCCACCTTTTTTATGAGCCAGCCAAGCAAGCCCAATGAACCGCCGACCGTCATCGCACGGCAGAGCGAAGACTATCGCGAGAACTATGCCAACAGCGTTCAGGTAAGGATGAGCGTTTGGGACTTCTTCCTTGTCTTCGGCACCATGCACCAGGAGTCGCCCGAGAAGGTGGAGATCCATAATTTCCAGGGCATCTACCTGAGTCCGCAGCAAGCCAAGGCGCTGTTGAACGTGCTGAGCCACAACCTGGCGCAGTATGAGCAGGCCTTCGGCACGCTGGCGCTGGAACCGCAGTTCGCGCCGCCGGGGTCTGTGAACTAGAGAGTGACTGCAAGCGTCGAGCGCCGCAAGCAAACCATGCGACCGTTGCCGTTGTGGCGGCTGTATCCGGTGTTCTTTGCGGCGGTGTACCTCTCGCACCTGACACTGCTGCGGCTGCCGTACTTCTGGGACGAGGCGGGCTACTACATTCCGGCGGCGTGGGACTTCTATCGCACCGGCACGCTTATCCCGGTTTCGACCATTTCCAATGCGCATCCTCCGCTGCCTTCCATCCTGCTGGCGGCCTGGTGGCATGTTTACGGATTCATTCCCAGTGGCACACGCGCGCTGGTATGCATCGTGGCCGCTGCGGCGCTGCTGGCGGTGTATCGCACGGCGTGTGGGCTGATGGGCGGCGTGGCCGCATCCGTCGTCGCGGCGCTGACGGCGCTGTACCCGGTGTGGTTTGCGCAGAGCACGCTGGCGCACGCGGATATGTTTGCCGCGGCGTTTACCTTGTGGGGGCTGGCGCTGTATGTGCAGGGAATCGCGCGGTACGATGAAGATAGCGCGGCGCGGCATTCACCGCGCTTAAGGGCCGGCGTGGCAGTCCTGTTTTCGCTCGCCGCCCTGGCCAAAGAGACGGCGGTGGTTACGCCGATTGCCTTGGCGATGTGGGAGGCAGCGCTCTGGTGGCGGGAGCGGAGAGACGCAACAGGCCCACAGGAAGAGATCGCAAACGGCCAGTCACACAACCGTAGCGCGCGACTGAAGTGGATCGCCGCGCTGCTCTTCCCTGCTCTGCCGCTGGTGGCGTGGTATGCGTACCACTTCCATCGCACGGGGTTTGTCTTTGGCAACCCGGAGTTTCTGCGCTACAACGCGACTGCCAACTTCAATCCGCAGCGCATTGGGCTGTGCCTGTATCACCGCTTCCTGCACCTGACGATGCATATGAACATGTTCGTTCCGGTGATGTGCGCCGTGGCAGCGTACTTTGCCCCCGCGATCTCCAACCGCACCCGGCTTCCGCGTGCGATCACGGAGGCGCTCGCGGTGGTGCTTCTGGCAAACTGGATCGAGTTCTCGGTGCTGGGCGGCGCATTGCTGACGCGGTATCTGCTGCCGATGTATCCGCTGATACTGCTGCTGTGTGTGGCCGAGTGGCGGTTGCACTTCCGGAAGTGGGGATGGTTCGCTGCGTTCAGCGCGGCGGCGTTCTGCGCTGGGCTGTGGATCAATCCGCCCTATGCGTTTGCGCCGGAGGACAACCTGACGTATCGCGACTTCATCGTGCTGCATCAGCGGGCCGTCGCGTACATCGCACGCAACTACCCGCAGGCGACGGTGCTGACGGCGTGGCCTGCGACCTCGGAGCTGGCGCGCCCGGAGCTTGGGTACACCAGGCTGCCCGTGAAGACATATGCGGTCCGCAACTTCACACTGGATGAGGTCGAGAAGGCCGCGGCGGAGCCGGGCGAGTACGACACGGCGCTGGTGTTCTCGACCAAGCTGGCGCCCCCGGCGCGTTTTCTGCGGCATTCCAAGCGCGGGCCGACGGACGCAGACCGCCGCTATTTCGATTTTCATGACGATCTGAAGCCGCAAGAGATTGCAGCGATGCTGCATGGCGATATCGTGTGGCAGGCGCAGGACCGCGATGGCGGAGAGTGGGTCGCCGTGCTGCGCTTCCCGCGCGTGGTGGATGCAGAGCTGCGGACGCATTAGTCATCCCGACTAACAGTCCGGAGCTACGGCGATGCAGTGGCCCTGAGCTGCCAGATCTCTTCCTGGTAGGCGGCCGCTCCGTTGAGCGGAAAGACCGCGACGCGGTCGTAGTGTCGCTGCACAAAGTTGCGAAACGGAGCGGAGTGATCTCCAGGACTGCTTTGGGCTGCGGCCTCAGATTGCAGAACGACGAAAGCCGGGGGATCGTCCTCCATGGCGGCGACTGCCCGGGCGACCCACTCCGGGCGGGTGAACTCGCGCGTCGTGATGTACTCGAGCCCCGTGGGATTGCGTAGATCGAGGTAGAGCGCAAGCCCGGAGTTGTTGAAGAAGCGCTGACCGGGATGAGAGTGCGCGGCCAGCCAGGCGAACTCCCGCATCTCCAGCGGATCAATAAACGCAGTGCGTCCTATCGGCAGAGACAGCAAGCCGTGCCACTGGATCTGACGATGGATGGGCAGAAAGACTGCGAACGCCAGCGCGATGCAGGTGACGGTGTCGCGGACCATCTTGCGAGCACGACCCGGCTGGCTCAGCAGCCACGCAAAGATAAGGATGGCTGGCGCGGCGATCGTCGTGAGGCGGAACAGACGCGGCGAGTTAGCGACTGAGGCGAATAGCAGAATGCCAACCAGATTGAGCAGAACCAGATTCTGTCGAACCGCGGGTGACATCGTCTCGCGCACGCGCACGAGGCGAAAGAGGCCGATGGCGTAGATGTACGGGACGAGCAGGTAGACGAAGAGTACAGGGATGAAGCGCAGCAGGTCTGAGGGCCCATGGAGCGGCGGGAACTGGTGGAGGTAGTCGTTCCTCTCGTCAGAAGAGAAGTAGCGCGGCGCAAAGAGGACAAGCTGGAAGAAGAGTTGGCCAAATCCGGCAACTCGCGCGAAGAAGCCAAGCACGATAGCAAGGATAGCTCCGTAGGGCAGACATATCGCCGCAAGGCGTGCCGGAATGGCGGGACTTCCTCTAAGCGGATGCGATTCGCTCTTTGCCTGCCACACAACGTAAATCGCAACGGCGATGAACACCGCGAAGCCCGCGGTCTGCGTGAACAACGTGGCAACAGCGCAGAGCGCGCTGGCAACGGCAAGACGCGTGAGTGTAACGCCACGCATCAGAACGGCAGCCGCTGCCAGCCCAGCAAGCGTCGAGAACCAGTGGTGGGTGAGGTCGGGCGCGCCTTGATAGTCGAACGAGAGGAAGAGCAGAGCAGGCAGAAAACGAAACCGCTCTGGAAGAATAAAGGTGGCGATCCGTGTGAGCACCCAGCAGAAGGCCAGACCTGTGGCGACCGACCACGCGGAGAGTACCCAGGCGTGGACGCCGAAGACGCGGAAGCCTGCGGCGTAGAGATACTCGTTACCGGGAGTTACGAACGCGAAGAAGTCGCGGAATGGAAGCTGGCCGTGCACGATGCACAGGCCGCGCGTGAAGAACTGCTGCTGATCGCCAAATACCTGAAACGGAATGCCGCGCGCCAGGAAGTTGCGGAGGTAGAGAAAGACCGCGGCCCCCGCTACGGCAATGGCCATAGCAAGACGCGAAGGCCGGTCTGCGGCGTGCGGCAGTATGGGATCCTGCATGGCGTGCTTGACTGACTTGCAATGATTGAACCACAGCGCACTCACCTTTGGCTGCGGCGGGAGAGGGAGGGTTGCCCCTTCTATAATCGAGCCATCGTGGTGATGGCGGTTCGCAGTACGATTCGATTCTTGCTGGCGATGGGGCTTGCCCTCGCCACCTCGTTCTCGCAGGCACACACGGCGCCTTCAGGCAGCGCAGAGGTCGCGTCCCCATCAGCCGCCGATATCCGGCAGCCGGGCGGCAAGCTGGTGCTGGTGCTCCCGTTTGAGAACCGCTCCGGGCAGCCAAACCTCAGCTGGATCGGCGACTCGTTTCCGTGGACGCTCGACGAGCGGCTGAACTCGGCTGGCTTTCTGACCATCGGCCGCGACGACCGGCAGTATGCGATGCAGCACCTGGGTCTGCCGGCCGACTTCAAGCCGAGCCGGGCGACGACCATTCGCATTGCACAGCAACTCGACGCCGACTATGTCGTCATCGGCAGCTTCAGCATCGCGAACCCGGGGACGACGGCTGCGCGCATTGATGTGCAGGCGCAGGTGCTGGAGGTGAACCAGCTGCGCATGTCGGCTCCCCTCACCGGATCGGGTGAGTTGCCAAAGCTTTTCGACGTGGAAAACGCGGTGGCCTGGCGCGTGGCGCGGCGCATGGACCCGCGCTTCGCCGTTGCCGAACAGACGTTCCTCGCGGCCTCGCGCGGCGCGGGGCTCAGCGCGTTTGAGAACTACATCCGCGGCATCTCGGCGCCCACGGGAGAGGAGCGGTTGAAGCGGCTGCAGGATGCGGTAGCGGCCGCGCCCGGGCCCGGTTACACACCGGCGCTGCTGGCGCTGGGCAAGGAGCAGTACGCAGCTCGCGAGTACGACCATGCAGCTGCGACGCTGGCCAAAGTGCCGGCCGGCGATCGCGTCGCGCTGGAGGCGAGCTTCTACGGGGGTCTGGCCCGCTTCAATGCAGCGCAGTATGCGGAGGCGGAGAAGGCGTTTGCATTTGTGGCCGCGCGGCTGCCGCTGCCTGAGGCGGTAAACGATGAAGGTGTGGCTGCAAGCAGGCAGGGAAAAGATGCGGTAGCGCTGTTCCAACAGGTAATCGTGACCGACCCCAACGACGCGGACTATCACTTCAACCTCGCGGTGTCGCTGCTGGGACGCAATGACCTCTCCAGCGCGCTGCACGAGGTTGAGACTGCGCTGAAGCTGCAGCCGGATGACGCGGAGGCGAAGGAACTTCATTCGCGTTTGCAGGCGCTGCACGGCGCGACGGCGAACTGGAAGACTGTGTTGTATGCGGACGGCTTCAGCCCGACGACGCGCGTGCGGCGCACATGGTCCGAGGCATCGGTGCGGCAGATCGCGTTTCAATTGGACCAGATGAGGGCGATCCAAATGGAGGCGATGCCGCCGCACGAGCGCGCTGTGGAATACGCGAGGCTGGGCAACGGCTACCTGGCGCAAGGCCTGATGCCGGAGGCGGAGCAGGAGTTCCAGTCTGCGCTGCGCGCTGACGAAAACAACGCGGCCGCCCATGCGGGCCTGGCGCAGGTCCGCGAACGGACCGGGTCCGCCGATGAGGCGCGCACGGAAGCGCACGCGTCGCTGAAGATCGCCCCCAATGTGGACGCTTCCCTCGTGCTGGCGCGGCTGGAGCTGGCGACGAATCAACTCGGCCCGGCAGCTGCGGATGTGGCGAACGCGCTGAAGCTTGAACCCGCGAACGCCGCCGCTCTGGGCATGAAGCAGGCGCTGGCGCTGCGCGGACAAAGCGTCCCATAGGCGCGCTGTTGGCGTATGTTTAAGGGCGAGGCCTGACCGTGATTCGCGCGACCATCCGATTCGCAATCCTCTTTTCGATCTACCTGGCGCTCGGCGGGGCACATCCTGCTTCGCGCGTGCATGCGGCAGATGCTGCGCCGGTGGTGGTGAAGCTGACGATCCATGACACAATCCAGCCGATCACGGCGGAGTATCTGAAGCGCGGTTTGGATGAGGCGGCGACGCGGCGCGCGGACGCAGTGCTGATCTCGATGGGGACGCCAGGTGGACTGCTCGAATCCACGCGCGAGATGGTGGCGACGATTGAGGCGTCGCAGGTCCCGGTCATTATCTTCATTGAGCCGTCTGGAAATCGCGCGGGCTCTGCCGGTTTTTTTCTTCTGGAGTCGGCTGACATCGCCGCGATGGCGCCCGGAACGAACGCGGGCGCGGCGCACCCGATCCTCGAAGGCACGACCATGGACCCCGTGCTGAAGCAGAAAGTGGAGAACGACGCGGCAGCCTTTCTGCGGTCGTATGTGACGGTGCGCGGGCGCAATGCGGCAGCAGCCGAAGACGCGGTGCGCAATTCAAAGTCATACTCCGAGGCGGAATCGCTGAGCCTGAAGCTGATTGACCTAGTAGCGCTGGACGACACGCACCTGCTGGCGGCCCTCGCGGGAAAGGGCGTCAAGCGATTCAACGGTGCGAGTTCTACCTTGAGTCCGGAGCTTGGGCGTGCGGAGATTGTTCTACTACCACCGTCCATGCGGGAGCGGCTGCTGACACGGCTGACCAGCCCGGACCTGGATGTGCTGCTGCTGCTCTGCGGCGGATTGCTGATCTATCTCGAGTTCAATGTGCCGGGGACGATTGTCCCTGGCGCCCTGGGCACACTGCTTGTACTGCTGGCCATCTTCGGCTTCAATCTGCTGCCCATCCAGCACACAGCGGTGCTGCTGCTGTTTGCCGCGCTGGCCCTGATGGTGCTGGAGGCAAAATTCGCGAGCCATGGCGTTCTGGCGATGGCGGGAGTGCTATGCCTCGTCTTCGGGCTGGCAACGCTGGTAGATGGGCCGGGTCCGGAGATGCGTGTGAACTTCGGCGTTGCAGCGGGCGCGGGCGTCGGCTTTGGAGTAATCAGCTTCTTTCTGGCGTGGATTGCGCTGAAGGCGCGCCGTGCCAAGCGGCTCCTAGGGCCGCAGGCGATGGTTGGCCACACCGCGATCGCGGTCACTCCGCTTGCTGCCGCCGGAGAGAAGTTCGCCGGTCAGGGAGAAGCAGGCCAGGTGGAGGTGCGCGGCGAGATATGGCACGCGACGCTGGAGCCGGGCAGCCCGCCGGTCACAAAGGGCACACAGGTGACCGTGCGCGCAGCCGATGACCTGACGCTGACAGTGTCCGCGAAATAGAGGGCGAAATAGAAATCTATGGACCTGCTCCTGTCGCTCCCCTTGAATCTTGTGCCACTGCACCTTGAAAATAGGGCTAATGACTCCCCGCCCCGGCCAGCGCATTTGTGTTGACATGGATGAGGTAATGGCGGACGCCGTCGCCGAGCACCTCCTCCGCTATAACCGCGACTACAACGCCGCACTTACCAAGGACGACCTGCATGGCAAGCGCTTCTGGCAGGTGGTGCCTGCGCCGCATCACGATGCGCTGGACGACTACCTGCGCGCGGAAGACTTCTTCGCGGTGCTCGATGTAATGCCCGATGCGCCTCGTGTATTTGAAGCGCTCCAGCAGCGGTACGAGGTTTTTATCGCCTCCGCCGCAATGGAGGTCCCCACCTCCTTCACCGCCAAGTTCGAGTGGCTGGCCCGCCACTTTCCCTTCATTCCACACACCCACATTGTCTTTTGCGGAGACAAGTCCATCCTGCGAGCCGACTACCTGATCGACGACAACCCGCGCCAGTTGGAACGCTTCCGCGGCACGGGCATCCTCTACGACGCGCCCCACAACGCGCACATCGCCGGCTACACGCGCGTGCGCTCGTGGCTGGAGATCGAGCAGCTTTTCCTCGCCGGATAGCGGCGCACAAACTTTCTGAGCTGTCATTCTGAGCGAAGCGAAGAATCCCCGCATTTCCTTCGGTCGTCATTCTGGACGCTACGCGTCCAGAATCTCTGTATTTTGCCAGGTGACCCCACATCTCGCTTCTGAGATGTGGGAGCTAGCGCGCAATCAGCGGCAGTACGGCGAGGCACTCTATCGCCTGCGCCGCGAGAATTCCGCCCGTGAGCGTAAGGAAAAGCTTGCGGTGCCGTGTCTCCAACACGTCCGCAAAGACGCCGCCGAGGAAGGTGAACAGAAATGGAAGCGCCCACAGCCATGGCGCGCTGACGACCTGCGTCGTCACCAATGGAGCAAGCGCGGCTATCACCAGCAGCGGCGCGGTGTTGCCGAAGTAGCGGCTGCGGCGTGTGCTCACGTAGAGCAGCAGCGCGACCGCTGCGGCGATCACGGTCGGCAGGTTGGAAACGTCGGTGAAGAAGCCTGTTACAGCAGCGAGCGAGAACCAGAAGCGCGCGCCGCCTCCCGTAAACACGTAGCTGAACGCGGGCAGCCGGAAGCCGTAGAACGCGACAACGATCGCCAGCGCGCCGACGGCAGAGAGGATCAGCGCCTGCATCGCGGAGCTGCGGCGGTACTCCGCGACGTAGAGCATGAAGATGAGCGCAGCGGCAAGCGCGAAGATGGCAGCCAGCAGATGCGCCGCCGCCGTCAGCCCCAGAGCCAGCGTCAGCAGCAGGATGCGCGGACGCCATTTGCGTCGCGGGCCCTGCATGGCGTGCGCTACGCCGATGGCTGTGTAGACCGTGCCGTAGAGGCCCCACATCGCGAGGACGTCGTTATTGGGCGTTACGGCCATGCGCACCACCGCCGGAGAGAAGCAGTAGAGCCCCAGCGCGAAGAAGCCACCCTCATTTCCAAAGAGCCGCCGCGCCACCCACCACAACCCGCCGCCCAGCCACACCGCGAAGAAGACGAACGGCAGATGAATGAGGTAAACCAGGCTTACCAGTTCGTGCCGCGCCTCCCATGTAGACCCGTTAAGCGAGCCGCTGGAGTAGAGACGGTCAGCCGGCGCGCGGAAGTGGTCGATGGAAAGGAGAGCCGCGCGCTGCAGCGTAAGCGGAAGTCCGGCCACGCGGTATGCGAAGGTTCCATCGCCGTTGAGATTGCCGCAGGTGGTGAAGTAGCCGGCCAGCAGCGAAGGCCGCTCCCACATCTCGCGCCCACAGCGCGCGTAGCGATAGTCGCCGGTAGAGAGCTGTTGATGGGCGATGGTCCAGAGGCACTCGCCGAAGAAAATGAACAGCAGCAGCGCGGCGATGCGTTGCGGCCGGCCAATGTGGATGCGGGGAAACGTCATGCGATGGCCGGGCGGATGGACTCTGCTTCTCTCACGGGATTCAGTCTTGAGTGTATCGCGCGACACTCGCTGAAGGTTGACGCGTTCACTGCGGCACACCGGCGCGCGCCAGCGCCTCACTCTCCTCCGCCCACGGCTTCATGGAGTAGTCTACCGGCGGCGTTCCATCCGCCAGCCAGCGCACAAAGTAGTCCCAGCGGCGGCGCCTCACATAGGGCTTGGCTTCCCGATAGTCGTGCCCCTCGTTGGGCACCATCAGCAGGTCGAAGTCCTTGTTCGCCTTCACCAGCGCGTCCACCACCAGCAGCGTGCTGTTCGGCGGAACATTTTCGTCCATCGTGCCGTGGACCAGCAGCAGGTGCCCCTTGAGGTTGGCGGCATAGTTCTCGTTCGCCTGCGAGTCATAGTTCGTGGTGCCATCCGGATTTTTCTTGAGCAGACCAATCCACTTCTCTGCCCAGTCGTCTTCATACAGGCGGTTGTCGTGGTTGCCGCTCTCGGCGATGCCGGCCTTGAAGAAGTCCGGAAAGTGGAACATCGCCGCAGCCGCGGCCGCGCCACCGCCCGAATGCCCGTAGATGCCGGCGCGCGTGGCGTCGATCCACGGATAACGCGCGGCGAGCTGGCGGATGCCGGCCACCTGGTCGGGGATGGTGTTGTCACCCATGTCGCCGTAGAGCGCGTCATGGAAGGCCTTGGACCGCATGTTGGTGCCCAGGCCGTCGATGCACACAACGACGAAGCCGAGCTCCGCCAGCGCGCCCAGATCGCGACGCGCCGGAGAGAAGCTGCGCGCGTCGCAGGAGCCGGCCTGCGGGCCTGGGTAGACCCAGTCGACGACGGGATAGCGCTTTGCGGGATCGAAGGCGGTTGGACGGAAGAGCAGACCGTATAGATCGGTCTTGCCGTCGCGCGCCTTCACCGTGATGGGCATGGGCGGCTGCCAGCCGAGGTCGCGCAGCTTGGTAATGTCCTGCTGTGCAACAGGCATTACGGTACTGCCTTCGCTGTCGCGGACAAGCGTGATTTGCGGCGTGGTCGGCATCGAGGCGATGTCGACGAAGACTCGACCATCCGGTGACATGGTGACGTCGTGGTTGGCGGCCTCCGGCGTCAGGAGCTGCATGCCCGTGCCATCGAAGTTCACGCGGTAGACAGTGGTGAAGTACGGATCGCGCCCCGCCTCTTTCCCGGCTCCAAGAAAATAAATACGTCTCGCATCTTCGTCCACATGCAGCACCTGGGTCACATTGCCATCGCCCTTCGTGACCGGGTTCTTCAGCCTGCCAGTGGAGAGGTCGTAGAGATAAAGCTGACCCCAGTTGTCGCGCTGCGAGAACCAGAGCGCCTCATTCGAGCGCGAGAGGTAGCGCCAGTTCAACGCGCCGTCGCCGCTCTCAAAGTACGTCTGCGCGGTTTCGCTCAGCGCATCGCGCACATCGCCGGTTGCGGCGTCTGCAACGCGAAGGGTCTCCTGCTTGTGGTCGCGCGAGGTAGAGACGAAGGCGAGCTGCGTACTATCCGCGCTCCACTGCACGTCGTCCCACCCATGGCCGCCGGCGCAGCTGACATCGTCGCACAGCGAGGAACGATGCAGGTCGGGCGGCATCTTCAGCCTGATTACCTTGCGCGCGGCAACATCGATTACGACGCGCTGAATCGTCGTGATGTTCTCGTCGCCCGGCAGCGGGGAACGCCATGCCTCCAGCTGGGGGTGGCCGACCGCAGTGGTCGTCAAATACAGCCAGCCGACTTTGCGCTGGTCCTGCCTGTAGGTCGCGATCTTCTTCGAGTCCGGCGACCAGACGAGAATAGGCCGGCCGCTGCGCGTCCAGCCGGCATTGTCCGTGGCGTAGCCGAAGTCGGCCTGTCCGTCCTGCGTAAGCTGTGTCTCGCGCCCAGTGGCAATGTCGCGGACCCACAGATTGTTGTCGCGGATGAACGCGGCGGTGCGGCCGTCGGGAGCCACGTCGAAGGTGTCCGGCAGAACATCGCCCGCAGACTTACAGACCGGCTGATCGCGCAGCTCGCACCGGATGCGCTTGGCGCCAATAGTCAGCACTACGGTATGGTCACCATCTTCTATTGACAGGTCGTCGATAGGAAGATGCGCCGGATCGAGCCGAGTGTTCGCAGGCAGAGACAGCTTTCCTGTGTGCTGCGCCGCCTCCAATGCCGCCGCGATCTTCGCGTGATCGAACGCAGGCGCCTTGCTGCGTTTCGCAGTGTCAACCAGCGTGTAGGTGACGCCGTCCGGCCCCAGATCGCGATACCAGAAGCGGTGGCTGTCCAGCCATTGCGGGTCGCGCACCGTGTGGTAGACGAGCGGATCGACGTTGTAATCCATCAGGCGCTCGGCGTGTGCGTAGTCCGCTGCGCTGTATGTGCGGCCACGACGATCTGCCGCCTGCGCAAAAGACCGAGTCTGCCCCAGGGCGCAAAGCAGCGCCAGCGCGGCCCATCCTGGCCACTCTCGTCGTGCCGACGGGTGCCTCCTCTTCAGCGAACTCACGCTCGGCAGCTTCCTTATCCCAATGAAATGTCGGATGATAAACAACGTAACAGCCAACTCTCTCATCACACTTTACGATGGCCGCATGGTCCAAGTCGCATTCTCTTCTGCCAGTCGTGTTGCTGGCGGCGTTCCCCTTTGTCCACGGACAAAATGCGGCACCGGCCAACTTGCCTGCGGCCCCCGAAGTGGCGCGGAACGGCGAAGCGCCTCCTGTCAGCCAGAACTTCGATCCGCCGTCGCCTGTGAAGGTCCGGCGCAGCGATGCATCCGCGGGCAGCGTGGCCGCGAATGTAGATCCCAGGCGACCCTTCCTTCGTCGCGTGGTGCCGGCAGGCAATGGACCGGAAGTCCTGACAGCCGGTCAAAAATTCGAACTGGCCTTCCGCGATTCCATAGGACTCGGCGCTTTAGGATCGTCACTGCTGGGCACAGGCGAAGACTATCTCTTCAACATCCCCCCGCATTACGGCACGGATGGCGGAGCCTTCGGTGAGCACCTGGGTGCAGTGGAGCTGACGCAGGCAATGGGCTCTCTCTTTAGCTATGGACTTTATGCGTCCGCGTTTCATGAAGACCCCCACTACTATGTGATGGGCCCGGGACACAGCATCAGGCATCGGGCGATTTACTCGGCCACGCGCGTTGTGCTCACGCAGACCGACGCGGGAGAAACCCGCATCAACTGGGCCAAGCTCGCGGGCGGCGCCAGTGCCGCCGCGTTGGCGAATGCCTACTATCCCGCCCACGACCGCGAGGTCGGACCGACAATTGGAGCATTTGCCTCCGGCCTGGGCATCTCCGCACTGTCGCTGGAGCTGCACGAGTTCTGGCCGGACGTAAAGCGCATGGTCCTGCACCGTCATCGCTCTGCTCAGTAGCAGCTTCTTTTCGTGAAGTTTTCCCGCCGGCCCCTTGCTTCAGCATCGAAAGACTATGCAGACAAGCACGATTGCAACAAAGAAGGGCCTGGACATCCTCAATCTGCTGCGGCCTTATCGCCGTCAGCTATGGCTTGGCCTGCTCGCTATCGCGGGCGGCAGCGCGGCTGGCCTTCTGGAGCCGTGGCCGCTGAAGATCGTGCTCGACAATGTCCTGCATAGTAAAAGCAAGCATGGCTGGATCAATGCCCTGATCAACCGCACCGCCGGCACCCAACCGCTCAACATCCTCGTCTTTGCATGTTGCGCAGTGCTGGTGATTGCCTTGCTGGACGCGGTCTGCTCCTACGCTGAGAAGTACATCACCACCAGCGTGGGCCAATGGGTAACGCATGACCTGCGGCGGCTGATCTACACCCAGGTGCAGCGGCTCTCCCTCGCCTACCATGACCAGCAACCCACCGGCGACCTCATCAGCCGCGTCACTGTCGATATCGACGCCATCCAGACCTTCATCGTCTCCGGCCTGCTGGGAATCCTGGTGAACGTCATCACGCTGGTGGGCATGGTCGTTGTCATGCTCTACATCAACTGGCAGTTTGCGTTGATCGCGCTCTCGGTGGTGCCGCCGCTCTTCTTCATCGTCTACACCTACACGCGGCGGGTGAAGAAGGCCTCGCGCGAGGTGCGCAAGATGGAAGGACGCATGGTGTCGCTCGTCGAGGAGGTGGTCAACTCCATGCGCGTGGTGAAGGCCTTTGCCCGCGAGGATTATGAGATTCGTCGCTTTGTCGGTGAAAGTAAGGATGCGGTAGAGGCAGCGCTGCATGCACGTGCGTTGAAGGCCCGCCTGGTGCCCCTCGTCGATATCATCACCGCAGTGGGCACGTGCGCCGTACTGTGGTTCGGAGCGCGCATGGCGATGGATGGCCGCCTGCAGGCAGGATCCATGGTGGTCTTCGTCTTTTACCTCGGCAAGATGTACAAGCCCATGCAGGAGATCTCCAAGACCATGGATTCGTACTCCAAGGCCGAGGTGGGGTATGACCGCATCCAGGAGATTCTGCGCAGCGGCGAGGAGATCCGTGATGAACCCGGCGCGCGCGTTGCGCCAAAGTTCACGGGACAGATCGATCTGGTGCATGTGGACTTTGCCTACAAGGAAGACGAGCAGGTGCTTCGCGATGTGAGCATGCATGTCGAAGCCGGTCAGATGGTGGCCCTGGTTGGGCCTACCGGCTCCGGCAAGACGACCATCGTCAACCTGATCGCGCGCTTCTACGATCCGGTCTCAGGCTCGGTGAAGATCGATGGCACCGACGTGCGCCACTTCAAACAGAAGTCGCTGCGCGGCCAGATCAGCTTCGTCCTGCAGGACACAGTTCTGTTCAGCGGTACCATCTGGGACAACATCGCCTACGGCAGGCCCGATGCCAGCGTGATGGAGATCGTGCGGGCGGCGGAGACGGCCAACGCCATGGAGTTCATCGAGAAGCTGCCCGAAGGCTTTGACACGCAGGTGGGCGAGCGCGGGTTGACCCTCTCCGGCGGCCAGCGGCAGCGGATCGCAATCGCCAGGGCCGTTGTGCGCAGCACGCCAATCCTCGTGCTCGACGAGCCCACGTCGGGCCTCGATGCTGCCTCCGAGCAACTTGTGTTTGACGCCCTGGATCGCCTGATGGAAGGCAAGACCTCCATCGTGATCGCCCACCGCCTGTCGACCATCCGCCGCGCCAACTGCATTTATGTGATCGACGGCGGCGGCATCGTCGAGTCGGGCACACACGATGAGCTGATGCAGCGCGAGGGTGGCCTGTACCGCAAGCTGCATGACATCCAGTTCAACACGGAAGAAGCGCCGGCCACGGCCCTGCAAAGCTGACCACTACAACGACTCCAACTCCCGGATGCGGCTCTGCACGACATCGACATAGGCGTCGATCTCATCAGCCGGGAAGTTGCCGGCGCGGAAGGCGTCCACCAGTTGCTGGTGCGAAAGCTGGCCCAGTAAAGAGCCCATCCAGCGGGCATCCGCGCGGGGCACATCTTTGCCAATCCATTCAAAGCCCACGCGCTTGGCGTAGTCCTTGCTTTCCGGGAGAATGACAGTCTCAATCAGCCGTGCTGTTGGAGGCTTCGGTGTGGCAAAGTCGACGTCGCTCTCCGTTTCGTGCGTGATGAACTTCGACTCCTTGAACGTGACGACGTTGCCCTTGGAGCGGGCGTGCGTCCAACTGAGACCGTTTGTCCCAAACGTGGCGCCGACATCGGAGACGAGGAAGATATCGCTGCCTGACTTCTTGTCGCGAAACACCGCGTTGTTCACGTCCTTCAGGTCCCAGTTGTTCATCACGGCCATCATCACCCGCAGCCCGTTGAACTCCCGCGTATCCCGGAAGGGATTTTCTTTCCATTGCCAGATGCCGATCTTTTTCTGCCCCTCCGGCTTACGCGCAAAACGCGCCTGCTCGATATGGCCATGTTTGGCGAGATTTTCGCCGCGTTTCAGGTGCAGGCCCTGCACCTCGGCCGACTCCAGCACATAATCGTCGTTGACGTAAAAGCCCACCGCCCACAACAGCCGCGAAGCCACGACCTCAGGTCTGCTCTCCACTCCCAACTTTACGCGCCACTTCTTGTCATTGGCGTCCCGCACGTCGAACTTCGGGTTCGTGCCATGCATGTCCTCGGCCTCAAAGGTGAAGGGCCGGACCGGCTGCCCCTCCTTGCCGCCCTGGCCGAGGTACAGGTCCAGGCCCCCGACATTGCCCGGGTCGTGCCACAGCACAGGATGCTGAAGATCGGCGGCCTTGACAACGCTGTCGTTGTCATCCTTCTGGTCTCTATCACCTGAGTCGGCGCTCTTACCCTTTTTCCCAGGAGCTGCATCCGCAGACGAGGCCGCGGGGACCGCATTCGGCGGTACGGCCGCAGGCAGCACGACTGGCACGGTGTCTTGCGTATCGGGCGAGGCAGCCGGAGAGGGGGGCTGGCCCTCAGCGTAGATAACAGGAATCAGAAGAGTAACGATCAGCAGATAGCGCTTACAGGACATTCGGTCGTTCTCCAGAACTGCTGCATGGTTAGAGCGCTGGTGTAGCCTCCGGGAAGCCTTATGCCCGTGAGAAAACTATAGTGCCGTGAAATGCATCTCCCTAATCTAGGGAGTTGTCTCGGCTGAGCGTAGCTGGCCTCGGAAAGGGAACGTGTGAAGCTACTCATTCAACCGGACCAGGGGATCAAGCCTCTGCTGGACGCTTTGGGCAAGGCGAAGAAGTCCATCCGCATTCTGATCTTTCGTTTCGATCGCGCCGAAATAGAGAAGGCACTCGTCGCGGCAGCCGCCCGCGGCGTCAGCGTGCAGGCCCTGATCGCGCACACCAATCAGGGAGAAGAGCGCAATCTCCGCCGTTTGGAGATGAGGCTGCTGGCGCAGGGCATCACCGTCGCGCGCACGGCGGACGACCTCGTGCGCTACCACGGCAAGATGTTTGTGGTGGACGACAAGGTTTTGTACCTGCTTGGGTTCAACTTCACACACTTGGATATTGACCTCAGCCGCTCCTTCGGGCTGGCCATCTCCAAGCCGGGGCTGGTAAAGGATGCGGCCCGGTTGTTCGATTGCGATGCGCGCCGGCAGAAGTTCAAGGACCCCGGGAACGACCTGATCGTGAGTCCCATCAACGCTCGAAAGCGGCTCACAGAGTTCATCGCAGGCGCAAAGAAGCGGCTGCTGATGTACGAGATGAAGATCAGCGACAAGGAATTCCTGAAGTTGCTGAACAAGAAGATCTCCGATGGCGTGGAGGTCCGCATCCTGTCGCGCAGCTCGGCCAGGAACAGCGCCATCCCCATGCGGCGCCTGCCCACACGGCTGCACCTGCGCTGCATTCTCCGCGATAACGAGCAGGCGTTCCTGGGCAGCCAGAGCCTCAGCAAGCTGGAGATGGAGGCGCGTCGCGAGATCGGCGTCATCTTCCGCGATAAGAAGACTGTGAAGCAGATGGAGGAGGTCTTCGAGAAAGACTGGAAGCAGTCGGAGCCGGCTATCGCAAAGGACTCCGCCATGGCCGCATTCAATGTTCCGGCGAAGAAGGTTGCCAAGGAAGTCGCCAAACAGATGTCGATCAAACCGATGGTGGAGCAGATGCTGGACAAAGTGGTCGACAGCAAATCCGACGCTTCCTTTGAGCCTGCGGAGATAGCGCAGACCGTGCGGGACGCCTTCCGCGACGAGGTGCAAGGCGCCGTGGCTTCAGTGCTGCAGGAGATGGTGGTGAAGTCGGTGAAGGAAGAGCAGGATGCGCCTGCCGCCAAAGGTTGATTCGACCGAAGGCGAACGATGAAGGAGCGACGCGATGGGCCCAACTTCATGCACCGTACGGATGCATCTACCCTGCCGGCGCTCCTGCGCCGCAGCTCTGGCTGTTCTTCTGTTCGTCTCCGCGCCACTGCCGGCACAGAAGCCGTCGGCATCGGACAAGAAGGCGCTCAAAGACTTTACCGCGAAGGTGAAGCAGTACCTCGCGATGGAAAAAGCTCTGCCTGCCGACAAGATGAAGCCCTCGAAAGATATCGCCGCGCTGGAGCAGGAGCGGACCACGCTGCGCGAAGCCGTGAAAGCGGCGAGACCGAACGCCCGGCAAGGTGACTTGTTTACCCCCGCGGCCGCGGCCGCCTTCCGCACTCTGCTGGCGCAGACGATGGCCCGCCCTGAGGGCGCCAAGGTCCGCGCCAGTCTCGCTCATGCGGAGCCCGGCGCGCCATCCAATCTAACCGTCAACAGCGTCTATCCCGATCTGCGCGGGCAGCCAATCCAGTCCGTGCCGCCGACGTTGCTGATGAACCTGCCCGTACTGCCCAAGGGCATCGAGTACCGCATCGCAGGGAAGACGCTCGCACTGAGGGACGCAAATGCCAACCTGGTCGTCGATCTTCTTCCTGACGCGCTGCCCTGATGAAGGAGTTCGTACTGTGATTCGTTTTCCCAAAACTCTATTGCTGCCTCTGCTTCTCACCTTATGCTCCGGCGTTATCACCGCTCAGGTCCAGCCCGCGACCTCGCAGGCGTCTGCTCCAGAGATGCGCTTTGCCTTGAAAGACAACGCCGTGCGCTGGGCCGTCATCGGCGACAACGGCACTGGCGAGGCGCCGGAGCAGGCTGTCGCCAACCAGATGCAGCGCTATTGGACCGTGGCCCACTTCGACTTCGTCACCATGGACGGCGATAACATCTACGGTGGTCACCGGCCCAGCGACTTTCACAACAAGTTTGAATTGCCGTACAAGCCGCTTCTGGATGAAGGGGTAAAGTTCTATGCCTGCCTCGGCAACCACGACGACCCTGGGCTTGAAGAGAACTACAAGCCATTCAGCATGGGCGGCAATCGCTACTACACCTTCCGCAAGGGAGACGTGCAGTTCTTCGTGCTCGACAGCAACTACATGGATCCCGCGCAACTCGACTGGCTCACGGACAAGCTCAAGTCATCCGACGCCGGTTGGAAGATCGCTTACTTTCATCATCCGCTGTATACCGCGGCGGCCTTCCACGGCCCGGATGTCGATCTGCGCAATCAGCTGATGCCGCTGTTTCAGCAATACGGCGTCAACGCAGTGTGGAGCGGCCACGAACACGTGTATGAACACCTGAAGCCGCAGGACGGGATCAATTTCTTCCTGGTCGGCAACTCCGGCGAACTGCGCTTCAACAATATCCGCAAGCCCAACGATCTCGACATCGTCGGCTTCGATACGGACAGGACTTTTATGCTGGTGCAGATCGCGGGCAATCAGCTTGACTACCAGACCATCTCCGCCGCCGGCAAAATCGTCGACTCGGGCGCACTCAGCCGGCAAAACAAGCCTGCCGCGCTCGCTTCTTCCCCAGGTGCGACGAAATAACCGATCGTATTTAACTTCGAATAAAAATCATTGGAGCACCGGGCGGGAATTGAACCCGCGAATACTGGTTTTGCAGAGTTGTGCATCGGACATCCAATGCCTCAGTTTCCAGCACTGGGGGAGGCATGGCCCTTTCAGACACAACGGTTCCACTACCCAAATTGCTCACACGAATCCAAAGCAAAATGAGAAGATTTAAATGGCAGATCTTCAATTTGATCGGGTCCGTTATGTCGGCCAGCCGTCAATAACCTGCCGGAATCGACTCAATGCAGCTTTCTCTTAATCAAGACGCTGATGTTATTTCTTTGGATTCCGTTCCCATCGAAGCAATTCATCATCAGACAAGGAACGAGGTCTTTCGATGACTGAGTTCGCTAATAGTCTATTTAACCCCGAGGCATTTCTCGCGACGGCAGGCGTCGGACGCAGAATCGTTCATCTGAAGGCGAAGGGCATCTTTTTCTCACAGGGAAATTCAGCGGATTCCGTCTTTTACCTTCAAAAGGGTCGCGCTAAGCTCACGGTCGTCTCCAAGGCAGGCAAAGAGGCTACCATTACGCTTCTCTCCGCCGGGGACTTCATTGGTGAGGAGTCGGTCGCCGGTGTACTCGGTTTGCGGTTGGCAACTGCGACCGCCATCACCGCTTGTATCGCGCTCAAAATCGAACGGAAAGAGATGATTCGTGTGATCCACGAAGAACACGCCTTCTCTGACTTGTTTGTCGCTTTCCTTCTGGCGCGCAGTCTTCGGACACAGGCCGACCTCGTCGACCAACTCTTCAATTCCAGCGAAAAGCGCCTTGCGAGGATACTGCTTTTGATGGCAGAGTTCGGCCAGCCCGGAAAGCAAGAGACGTTGATCCCTCCGATCACGCAGGAAACCTTGGCCGACATGATCGGCACGACCCGCTCTCGGGTTAGCTTCTTCATGAATCGCTTTCGGAAGATGGGCTTTATCGAGTACAACGGTCGCATTCACGTCCATAAATCTTTGCTGAACGTCGTCCTGCATGATGGGCCGGAGGGCAACAATTCTGTAAGCGCTTCTTTGCTGGACACCAGGCGAGATAAGACTAAGGCCGCGAAGCGCATTTCAGCTTCTGTCAACAAGAGAGACGGTGCATGATGTCGATAAGAAGCGTGGTTGCGGAAGCCGCTTTCGGCTGACAGACCCTGTATTTCTGGGGAGTGTCAGGCGAATTTTGTACCTGTTTGAATGATTGGGAACTGGAACATGGCTTAGTCCGATGCTTTTATACTCGTCGGCTTGCGAGCAAAACGAAACAGATTTTGGATTGCGCTCGTGCGATCCTGTTGTCGCACGAAATAGAGTGACCGCCCGATCGACTGAGCGGATTTCCCTGCACAAAGGCTTCCCCTCACGAACAAGTTCGACACCAGGAGGTTCTATGACCGCAACATCGAAATGCGCGCGTCCCGCTTGCAATTGTGTCCCGCCCGAAGGGGAGAAATACTGTAGCGCCATCTGCGGCGACGCAAAAGGGATGGCGGAAATAACCTGCCAATGCCAGCACGCCGCTTGCCAGAGCCAGGCACTGAAGTAGTGGTCGATTGACCGGTTCCTCCAATACAGATCACTTTCTCACAAGCCGACCACTTTCATCAAAAGTTCAGACGGGAAGGCCGTGGAGCGCTTGCGAAAGTTGAACGGTGGCGCCGGAGTCGCTGATCGCGTGCTCAAGGTTGTCCTCACGTCAACGCAGTAGATGGTAGGGAAGTGATGGAATTTGCCGGTCGGTTGCCACGGGTTCTATGGATACAGCGGCAATGCCCGCTCTGTAGCTCGATTCGCTTCGAAGAGGCGGAGCCGAGCCATCTCGATGGCTTGTTTGGTTTATTCATGCTCCGGCCTGTTCGTTGCGCTAATTGCTGGCGGCGGTATTACTGGTTTGCCAAGGCAAGCGCGGTCATCGAGTGAATGGCGCCAACCTATCCAGCGCGATAGTCTCGGCATGAGACAACAGCAAGTCGATTGTTGGAGAGCGGCTAAGCCGCGTGCCGCACGTAGGGTTCTATGTCCTACTACTGGGAAATGCATTTTTGTCGGTGGTTTTTCTGGGTACTTCTCTGGGTCGTTTTCTTTTCGTCTATGACGCCAATAACGCGTGTAACTTAGGTCCCAATGCTCTCGTCAATGGCAATCTGTCCTTTGCTGCCGGCGACCATCTGTTGCGCGGTCGACTCAAGAACATGCGTGTTCAGCATCGCGTCCAGAACCCGACCTGCCGGCGCAAGAAACTCGTCATTGCTATATTCCTGCGCATCCTACTGGCGATTGGTGACCTCAAAGACCGCCTGCAAGAGATTGGAGACTGTCTCATCCGGTCCGAAGATGCGGAAGTTGCGCTTGTCTTGATTCAGCGTGGCTACATCGCGGAGGAACGAGCCGAGGACGAGCGTATCCTCGACCTGCACCGCTCCCGGCACTTCTCGATCGCGACATCGGGGTTATTATGGGTTGGCCGGAATTCGTAAAATGGTACAGATTTATTGAATATATGGAGCACCGGGCGGGAATTGAACCCGCGAATACTGGTTTTGCAGACCAGCGCGTTAGCCACTTCGCCACCGGTGCTCTTGCCGCCGCGCCTCCTGAATCCGGACGCACGGCGGGTGCAGATTGTTCTTCGCGCAGATAGCGACGCTCAACCGTCGCGGCGTCTACTTCGGTTGCGGTGCGGTGCGCAGGTACGGCTTCACCGTCTTGTAGCCGGGGAAGTCTCTGTCGGCATCTTCCTTCGTGATGGCCGCGGTCAGGATCACGTCCTCGCCCTGCTTCCAGTTCGCGGGCGTCGCTACCTTGTGCTTGGCGGTCAACTGCATCGAGTCCAGCACGCGAATGATCTCGTCAAAGTTGCGGCCCGTCGCCATGGGGTAAGTCAGCGTCAGCTTGATGCGCTTGTCCGGCCCGATCACAAACACGGAGCGCACGGGAGCGTTGTCGGCCGGCGTGCGGCCCTCGCAACTGTCGCCGGCATCGCCAGCCAGCATGTCATACAGCTTTGCGACCTTCAGCTCGGGGTCGCCCACAATCGGATAGTTCACCTTGGAGCCGCCCACCTCTTCAATGTCCTTGGCCCACTTCTCGTGACTGGTCACTGGGTCGACGCTCAGGCCAAGCACCTTCGCGCCGCGCGCGGCGAACTGCTTTTCCAGGTTCGCGACCGCGCCAAGCTCCGTCGTGCAGACGGGCGTAAAGTCCTTGGGGTGCGAGAAGAATACCGCCCAGCTATCGCCAATCCATTCATGGAAGTGGATCTGGCCCTGCGTGGTCTCTGCCGTAAAGTCCGGTGCTACGTCATTGATGCGGAGCGACATTGTTCTTTCCTCTCTCTTTGCTAGGTTGAACTTTGCGCGCAGATCCTGCGCACAGTAGAAAACCCACCCGGCTTTGCCTCTGGGGTGGGTTTGCGCGATGCTTTGGCCTGAACTGTCGGTTCGCCTATGCGCACGCACCCACGCGGCTACAGCAACAGCAGCGGCTCGCATTGGGTGTCGTCATCATTGGCTCTGAACTTTATGGCCGCGGCCAGCCTTGCTGGCTTGGAGCAGTTTGCCCCATTGCGGTCTACTGGAACCATACGTCTGAGGAGGTCCTGTGTCAACTCCGCCGAACCGTTCGTCCTCGCCGCCGACGGCCTGGAACAATGCTCCCACCGCAGCGCACCAGGCCTATGATTACGCCGTGTTAGACGTCTTCGCCGAGTCGCCGCTCGCAGGCAACGCGCTTGCAGTCTTCAGCGATGCGCGCGGGCTCAGCACGGAAGAGATGCAGGCGCTGGCGCGCGCGACCAACCTCTCCGAG
>DATCBR010000419.1:0-5951 GCA_036511765.1 Acidobacteriaceae bacterium
CCGAGTACACACGCATGCTCCGCGACTTCCGCGGCCACGCGCACTATCTGGACTCCCTCACCGATCAGCCCGTCATCCCCGACCAGTGGCAGTTGGAGCGCCTCGCCATCGTCGGCCTCTCGCGCGAGCTCTTCTTCTTCACCCCCGGCATCTGCTCGGCAGACCTCGGCGCCCTCACCTCGCGCATCTACGCCGACCTTCCCACCGCACTCACCGAGTTCCTCTCCGGCCTTCCGCCCCGCGCCCGCATCGCCCTCATCCCAGAAGGCCCCTACACCTTCGCCCGCTTAGAAGAAGAGAGCCTCGCCACCGCCTGAGATGTTCGTCGCACGGTGCGCACCGTCGATGATGCCGTCATCCTGAGCGAAGCCTCGCGTTAGCGCGGCGCAGTCGAAGGACCCCCGCATTTGCCTTTGTCATTCCGCAGTGTTCGACGCGAACCGGGGTCCCCGGCGAGAAACGTCGCCGGGGTGGGAGAGTCGAATGCGAAGGAATCCGCTTCTCATCCCACGAACCAAGCGCACTACACCTCTTCGATGTCCCACTGCACCTGTTCCACCTTGTCCACCAGCAGTCCCCACGCCAGCGCGCCCACCAGTGCCACCAGACCTGTAATCAGGAACGCCAGCCGCGAGCTGCCCTTGATCTGCAGGATCCATCCCGCAATCCACGGGGCCGCAACTCCGGAAAGGTTCGCCACGCCATTCTGTATGCTCGACCATCGTCCCGCGATCCGCGGCCCCGCCAGCGTCTGCGTCATCGCCCAGTGGTTCGCCGCATACACTCCGTATGCAATGCACGCCACTCCAATCACCGCGATCGACAGCTTCAGGTTCTTGTCCACCAGCCCCAGCCCCATCAGCCCCGACCCGATCGTCAGCCCCCACACCGCCGTCCGCTTCCTCGCCTGTGTCACCGTCGCTCCGCGCGCGATCGCGCGGTCCGTCAGCCATCCCGTCGTCATTGTTGCCCCGGCAGTCAGAGTGAAGATCACGGCCGTCAACCTCGACGTCGCGCCGACTGACATCTTCTGCTCGCCCTCCAGGTAGTAAGGCAGCCACAGCAGCAGGAAGTAGTAGTAATAATTCCCGCAGAAGTGCCCGATGAACGATCCCCACGCGCACCGCTTGCTCAACAGCTTCGCAATGGAGAGATTCGCCGCCGCCTTCGAAACCTCGCGATGGTGTGGCGTCCTCGGCATCCACCGGATCCACGGCCCCACCCACAGCAGACCGCCCGCTCCCAGTGCGAGGAAAAGCGTCCTCCACCCGAAGTGCACCAGGATGATCCCGCCAACATATGCGCCAATCGCCGGCCCAATCTTCGTTCCTGCGTCGATCAGCGCGTTGGCGCGTCCGCGGCTCACCTCCGGTATCTCCGCAAACACGCGCGAGTAGCACGGATACGCCACCGACTCGCCCACCCCCAGCAGCAGCCGCGTCGCATACAGCGCCGTGAATCCCGTCACGATCCCCGTCAGCGCGGTCGACCCCGTCCACAGCAGGTACCCGCACACCATCACCCATCCCACCGGAAAGCGGTCGGTCACCCACCCCACAATGCCGAACAGCTGCAGCAGCGCGTAGGTCCAGGAGAACGCCGACAGCAGCGCTCCTACCTCAAGCGGCGTCAGTTTGAACTCAAGCTGGATCGGTCGCGCCGCCAGCGACAGGTTGCTGCGGTCGATGTAGTTGATCACCACCGACACCACCAGCAGCCACACCACCGTCCACTCTCGGCGGGTCATCTGCCGGCCCGTCCCCTTCGTCGCTCGCTCCGTGCTCACCGGCATTCGGGCATCGTCTCCAGTTGCTGGGCCGCGCCCATTCCTGCTTAGCGGTGCGTCGCATCCTCTGCTTTGCTCAGGTCGGTCCCCGCATTTGTACTTCGACCGGTCCGTGTAAATCGGTGTCATCGGCGTAAATCGGTGTTAAGCCTTTTGCGCCTTCGCTATAACCTCGACCCCCGCCATCCTCTCCAGCACGCGCACCGAGCCAATGATGTCCTCGTCGCCATAGCCCTCGGCAATCGCCGCGCGCAGCATCTCCCGGGACAGCGCCGTCACCGGAGCCGGCACGTTGTGCTCCGCCGCGGACTCCAGCATGAGCGCCATGTCCTTCTCCAGCCATTTCACGCTGAAGTTCGGCGTAAAGTTCCGCGCCAGCGCCATCGGCGCCTTCGCGCTCACCATCCCGCTCCGCGCCGCCGAGTTGTTCACAATGTCCAGCAGCAGATTCAGGTCCACTCCCGCCTTCGCCGCCAGCACAAAACTCTCGTTGAACGCCTGCAGCAGACTCCCCAGCAGCATGTTCTGTGAGAGCTTCGCCTGCAGGCCCATCCCCGCGCCGCCGCAGTAGTAAAGCTGCTTGCCCATCGCCTCCAGATACGGCTTCACCCGCTCATACACCGCCGGCTCGCCCCCAATCATGAACGTCAGCGTCGCACTCTCCGCGCCCGCCTTCGACCCCGAACACGGCGCCTCCAGAAAGTCGGTCCCCATCGTCTTCAACTCCGCGCCAATCCGCTTGCTCTCGCTCACTGAGATCGTGCTGCAATCCACAATCGTTAACGGACCACTCTTCCCTGCCGCCAGTCCCTCCGCGCCGAGAATCACCTCACGCGACATCTTCGTGTCGCCCACGCACAGAAACGCACATTCGCTCCGCCTCGCTACCTCCGCCGGACTCGCGCACGCCGTCGCGCCATTCCCCTCCGCCGCAATCGCCTCCGCTTTGCCCTTTGTGTGCGACCACAGCGCCACCTCATGCCCCGCCCGCACCAGCGCCCGCGCCATCGGCCCGCCCATAATCCCCAGTCCCGCAAAACCCAGCTTCGCCATTCCCTCGTATCTCCTCGTTGGATCGCGCAGACCGGTGTCCGCACAATCAATACCGCCAAAATCTACTGTTCCGCTCGCGAGAATGGTAGAGTCGCCCCGCGCCCCCGTCAAACCCCCGCCCTTCTCCGCCCAATGTGCGCCTGCAACCCTTCCTTGCCCCGTTCTCCGCCCGTCTGATGCCTCACGCCCTTCCCGCCGATAACCTAACCTGTGCATCCGGACCTCCAGCCCATCCTCATGCCTCAGGCGGACGAGCCTTTGCTTGTGCTGCAGGAGCGCGACTTCCTCCGCATCTCCCGCCTCGCGCATCACTGCTTTGGCCTGGACCTCCGCGACGGAAAACAAACCCTCGTCACCGCGCGCCTCTCCCGCCTCGTACGCGAGCTTGGCTTCACCTCCTTCCAGCAATACTGCGACTACCTCCTGGCCGACCGCGCAGGCGTTGCCCTCGCCGTCCTCGCCGACCGCCTCACCACCAACCACACCTCCTTCTTCCGCGAGGCCACCCACTTCGATTTTCTCTGCTCCACCGTCCTCCCTGCGCTGCGCACTCTGCCCCGCGTCAACATCTGGTCCGCCGGCTGCTCCTCCGGCGAAGAGCCATACTCCATCGCCCTCTCCATCCTTGGCTCCGTGCCCCATCTCGCCTCGCGAATCGCCATCCGCGCCACCGACATCTCCACCCGTATGCTCGAGCGCGCCTCCGCCGCAACCTACGCCGCCGACCGCATCCAGGCCATTCCTCCTGCGCTCCGCAGCCGGTATGTCCTCCCGGCCGGCGTCCCCAACACATTCCGCGTCGCCCCGGCCGCCCGCAACCTCGTCGACTTCGCACGCCACAACCTCATCGACCCCTTTCCCGCCCTCCGCTTCTCCGTCATCTTCTGCCGCAACGTCATGCTCTATTTTGACCGCCCCACCCATCAGTCCCTCGTCCAGCGACTCGCCGCGCATCTGGAGCCCGGCGGCTTCCTCTTCATCGGCCACACGGACTCTCTCAACGGCATCGACCACCCGCTTCAGACCGCGGGCCCAGCCGTCTATCGCAAACCCCTCCGCGCCTTCGATGCTTCCCGGCCGCTCCCATCCACCCCCGCCGCTGCCTCCACTCCATTGCCATCCAAAGAAAAGGTCTCTGCATGAACGTTCGCAAGATCCGCGTCCTCATCGTCGATGACTCCGCCATCGTCCGCAAGGTCCTCACCGAGGCCATCGCCGCCGAGCCGGACATCGAGGTCATCGCCACCGCGCCCGACGCCTACATCGCGCGCGACAAGATCCTCGCTCTCCATCCCGACGTCATCACCCTCGACCTCGAAATGCCGCGCATGGACGGCCTCACCTTCCTGCGCCAGCTCATGTTTCTCAAGCCCATCCCCACCATCGTCGTCAGCGCACAGGGTCACGCCTCTTGCGTGGCTACCCTCGAAGCTCTGCGCTGCGGCGCCGTCGATGTCGTCGCCAAGCCCGCCTCAGCCAACGCCCTCCGCGACCTCCGCCTCACCCTCACCGACAAGATCCGCGGCGCCGCCTCCGCGCGTCCCCGTCCCGCCAACGACAGCCCCGCCATTCTGCGCAAGCCGTCACCTACGACCACCCCAGCCTCAAATGCCGTCATCCCGAGCGAGTCCCGTTCTGTGGGACGAGTCGAGGGACCCCCGCATTCAATTGCTCGCGCCATCACCTCGGGGAGCTCATTCACAACCGATTTCTCCCGCTCCCTCATCGCCATCGGCGCCTCCACCGGAGGCACCGTCGCCATCCAGGATGTCCTCACCCGCCTCCCCGCGGACATGCCGCCCATCCTCATCACCCAGCACATCCCCGCCGGCTTCTCCTCGGCCTTTGCCGAGCGCCTCAACCGCATCTGCGCGCTGGAAGTCCGCGAAGCCATCCATGGCGACGTCCTGCGCCCCGGCCTCGCCCTCCTGGCACCCGGCGACCACCACCTCGTCCTCCACCACGGGCCGCATGGCCTGACCGTCGAGCTGGATCGCGGTCCCGAGGTCTGCTACCTCCGCCCTTCGGTTGACGTCATGTTTTTCTCCATCGCGCAGTCCGTCGGCAGCTCCGCCATCGCCGTGTTGCTCACCGGCATGGGGACAGACGGCGCGCGCGGCATGGCCGCCCTCCGCCAGGCTGGCGCAGCCACCATCGCGCAGGACGAGGCCTCCTCCGTCGTCTATGGCATGCCCCGCGAGGCCGTCCGCCTCGGCGCCGTTGAAACCGTCGTCCCACTCTCGTCCATTGCGCGGCTGCTTACCCGCCTCGTCCGCGCGCCAAAACCAGCCGCCGCGCTGGAATCCGATCTGCAGGAAAGCCTTCCATGAACCCCATCCTCGTCATCGACGACTCCGCCATGATGCGCAAGATCATCCTGCGACTGCTTGCCCAGGCCGGCCTCCCCGCCGAGTCCGCACTAGAAGCCGCCGACGGCGCGGAAGCTCTCGCGCTGCTCGAGGAAAACACGCCCGCCCTCATCCTCTGCGACGTCAATATGCCCAACATCACAGGCCTGGAGCTGCTCGCCCGCATCCGCGAACGGCAACTCGCCCCCGGCGTTCCCATCGTGATGATTACCACTGAAAACGGCGAAGCCCAGGTCCGCCAGGCCATCGCGCTCGGGGCACGCGGCTACATCCGCAAGCCATTCACCGTCGATGACATCAAAGCCACCGTCGCGCCGCTGCTTGCAGCGCAAGCTACAGTGCCGGCAGCGCTCTAGTTAGAACTGGATTTGTTCTTATCGCGCGTAAGCGGAAGACGCAGGTGAGCCCAGCGAAGCCGTCGCCTGTGTGGAAGGCGTGGCACTCTCGGTGGCTTCAGCCGAAGGTCCCAAGCCCAGCTTGATCAGCGCGCGTGAGTCAGGCACCAGCTTGGTCTGCCAGCCGTTGGCGGCCTGCAGCTTCGTCATCGCGCCGATCGTGTCCTGGTCCCAATGGCCGGATGGGCTGCCTGAGAGATACCCGGCCTTGATCAGCGCAGCCTGGATCTCCGTGGCACGCGCGTCGTCGATCGCCCGCTGGTGGGGCTCAAACTTCGTCTTGGCCGCGCGTTTGATCTTCACCGCGTGCTTGGCGGTCACCGCGTGTTTGCTCACCGGCTTGGCCGT
>DATCBR010000420.1:0-2101 GCA_036511765.1 Acidobacteriaceae bacterium
GCGACCTTGGCCACCCTCACACCTCATGAAGCTGCACTACGCGACCGTATTCGCCGCGAGACGGAGTACTGACCGTGGAGATCGTTGCCATACTGCTGCTGTGCGCTGGCTGCGCCGCCTATATCTTCTGGCCTCGGCGCAACCTGTTCACGCAGGCGGACAAGACGCGCATCGATTCCCTGCGTGAGCGCAAGGACGCGATTTACGAGAATTTGCGCGATCTGAGCTTCGAGCATCAAGCGGGGAAATTCACTGAAGCCGACTACGAGGTGCAGCGACGCTCGCTCGAAGATGAGGCCACGGCAGTGATCGCCGAGATGGAGCTGCTGGAGGCCCGCGGGATGAGAAGCGGGCGGACGAGGCTTAGTCCTTAAGTATTGAAAGCGAGTGAATTGAGCTTCTGATGATGAACCGAACTGTTCGCAACCTTCTTTCCGCCGCGGTGTTGCTCCACGCTGTGACCGGTGCAGCGGCGACGCTGACCGGTACCGTCACGAACCGGACGACCAACAAACCTGCGACAGGTGACACGATTGCCGTTATCAATACGGCGCAGGGCATGGATGAGATCGCCAAAGCGACCTCCGACGCGAAGGGTACCTTCCATGTCGACGTGCCGGATGGCGGGCAGATTCTGCTCCACATCACCCACGCGGGCGCGGAATACTTCAAATCCGTGACGCCGGGTTCAGGCACGGCAGATATCGACGTGTATGACTCCGCCGCGAAGATCGACGGTATCAGCGGCGAGGCTCTGGTGGTTCGTGCCCAGACCGATGCGACAGGCAGGACGCTGAACGTGACGGAGAATTTCTTCGTCCAGAACGCCTCGACACCGCCACGCACCCAGTACGGGGGCAACACGTTCGACTTCTACGTGCCCAAGGGCGCGCAGATCGGGGAGGCGGCGGCGAGCGCCCCGGGAGGCCTGCCCACCAGTACCAAGATCACGACCGTCGACGCAGCGACCGGCCATTAT
This sequence comes from Acidobacteriaceae bacterium, assembly GCA_036511765.1. Lineage (GTDB taxonomy): Bacteria > Acidobacteriota > Terriglobia > Terriglobales > Acidobacteriaceae > Edaphobacter. Next base: position 980 of record DATCBR010000420.1, read on the forward strand.
GCCTACACTTTTCCCGTGCGGCCGGGAGAGACTCGATTCCAGGTGGAGTATTCCCTGCCCTACAATGGCCGCCAGCCATTTGCGATCAAGCTGGGCGTTCCAACCGACGATGTTGCAGTGATGCTGCCCAAGGGCATGCAGTTTGAGGGAACGGCGTTCCAACCGATCAATGATCCCGAGGTAAGGTCGCAAAGCTACGACAATCACCAGCCTGCCTTCGCGGAGCCGGTCGAGTTCACCATCGCTGGCGCCGGCCAGTTGCCGCAGGAGAGTGGGGTGGCCACACAGGCGCAGGGTAGCGATCAAGGGGCAGGCACCCCTCAGGCGGCAGGTGGAGACAGGCCAGGTGGAGGGTTGGGCGTGCCGGTCGATCCCGGCGGCGACAACGCACCGCTCTCCAAGTACAAGTGGTGGATCGTGGGTGGGCTGGGACTTGCGCTGGCAACCGGCGCGGGGATCATGCTGAAGAACAATCCCGCTGCCACTGCTGAAGCCGGAGATGGAACCGGAACGGCGCCTCCTGCGTATCCCACCGCAATGGCGGAGCTTCGTTCCGCGAATGGACCGCTTGGTGCTACCCCAAATGCGACTTCACTCTTGCAAACGTTGAAGGACGAACTATTTGATCTGGAATCGGACAGAGCTGCCGGACGCATCACGCCAGAGGAATATGCCGAGCAGAAGGCAGCCTTCGACGTTGTGCTGCGGCGAGCGTTGAGCCGGATCGAATCATGAGCGTCCGCGTCTAATAGCCAGTGCGCGGCAGGATGTCTGCGGGGAAAGAGCCGATGAATACATTCAAATCGACGCTGCTTCTGGTCTGCCTCACATTGCTGCTGTTGTTTGTGGGCGACCGCCTGGGCGGGCAGAACGGCATGATTCTGGCCTTCGCCATCTCGGTGGCAATGAACTTTACGTCCTACTTCTTTTCGGACAAGCTCGCGTTGGCGGCGTATCGCGCGCAGCCGGCAAGTCGGGAGCAGCTCCCGCGCGCGTATGAAGTCGTGGAGCGGCTTGCGGCGAAGGACGGCATCCCGATGCCGAAGATCTACGTCATCCCCACCGACTCTCCAAATGCATTTGCAACGGGACGCAACCCGCAGCATGCTTCAGTGGCGGTGA